>SBFL01000361.1 GCA_006227965.1 Bacteroidota bacterium
CTCGGGTACAAGAGGGCAACAGCAGGAACAGAATGGCATTTAAACAAAGAAGGGTGTTTTTCATATGAATTTGTCTTTAGTGAATACGGAACGGGATTCTCCCTGAACAGGTTGCATGCAAAACCCGGTTGGCCCTGGAAGAAACCATGGCTTGTCAGTGGACCGACCAACAAAATCTACATGGACGAAGCTACTCACGGGGACTGCAGTCCCCATTCAGACCATGACGGTTCAATTAAGATTGCAGGGAGTGCGTGGCTTCACACAGGTATGGCGCCCTCTGTGAAATCCTCATCAAAGTCCAGTAAGACATGGGCTATTGCCCCAGTTGGCACACACCGAATTCCTGGAGGTCACCCTGGTCACACCTAACGGAAAGTTCCATGGGGTTGCAGCAAACCTCACAATCCTCAACGTAGGTCTGCACGGGTACGGAAGTATCAAGTAGTACAGAAATGGATTCCCAGCAATAGGGACACTGGAAAAAATGCTCGATCATGCCACCTAGAAATCTACATTGAGCAATTCCCCGCTGACCTGGAGCAATTGAAGCTCGGCCATCTTGGCGTTGTACTTGGCCTGGCTCCTGTCAAGTACGGCATTCAGGAGATTTAACTGGGCCACCCGGAAATCCACGGAAGTGATCTGTCCCAGTTCGTACCGCTCCCGCGACCGGTTGAAGTTGTCCAGGTTGGTCTGAAGGTTCTTCTGCTGCACCTGCAGGACGAAAAGCGCATTCCGGTAATTGCCCCAGGCATTTTTTATATCCCGTTCCACTTCCAGTTCTGTCTGTTTCTTCAACAGCTGCTGGTTTTCGTAGGTGATTTTGGCGTTACGGCTGGAATTTATGGTCCGGCCCCCGTCAAAGAGGTTCCATGTTAGGTTGATGGCACCGTTCACCCCTGTGGAGGTATTCTGCAAAACGAAAGCCAGGGGGCTGTTGTTGCTGGACTCGTTCCAGCCATAGGATCCGGAAAGGCCTATGGTGGGCAGGTATCCGCTCCGTACAGATTTCAGGTTGTACTCTGAGATCAGGATATCCTTTTCAGCCAGCAGCATGCGTACATTGTTCTCCTTGGCCCTGGAAAGTATTTCCTCTACCTCCAGTGCCGGCAGGAAGGTGACCGTGGTATCTGCCATATAGGTCTCGGAGAGGTCCCGGTTGAGGATCAGGTTCAGGTCCCGCTTTGTGTTGCGGAGCAGCTGCCCGGTATTGAGCAGGTTGACACTGTCCGTGTTCACGTCCACTTCTGCATTGAGCACATCCAACCCCGTGTTCTGCCCGAATTCGAACTGGTACCTGGCCCGCTTCAGCCTGTTTTTGGAAATGGACAGGGCCTGGCTAAGGAATGAGGTGTTCTCTTCCAGTCTGGCCACTTCATAATAGACCGAAAATAATTGGAGCAGTGTGGTTTCGATGGTCTGCCTGACCTCGAGTTCCGATTGCTGGGAACGCTCCTGGAAACGTTTGTAATCCCAAAGACGGCCCAGGCCGTCAAAGAGTACATAATTCACGTTCAGAGATGCGTTATACCGCCGGGTTTCCGCGCCCTCAGCCGAACGGATATCCCCATTGGCCAGTTGCCCTTCCGAATCCTGGCGGTCAATACTTCCGCCGGCATTGGCACTGATAGTCGGGAGGTACCCTGAATTCAATATATCCGCATTGTTTTCCTCAATACTGCGCAGATTTTTGGAGACCCGGATCCCCAGATTGTTTTCCAGGGTGAGGGCAATCGCCTCTTCCTTGGATAAAAGAGGCTCCTGTCCATAAGTGACCACAAGGCCGGCGATCCAGCATAAAAGAGTGGCAAAAAAATGCTTCATCAAGACTGTTCTTCTAAAACGGTTGATTTCCTGTCTTTTTGGCTGGAATACGGACGGGATGAACTTTTGGATGCATTGGCCTCAGCCAGTTTGTGTTCCAGTTCTTCCTGGGTTTTCATTTCCATGATTACCCGTTCCACTTCTTCCCGGTCAATTTCCTTGCCTGTCCATAGCCATTTCAGCCTTGTCTTGGCGTTATTGACCACGGAAAGCAACAATGGCAGCATCAGCAGGGTCAGAATTGTGGCAATCGCTATTCCGTAGGAAATGGAGATGGCCATCGGCTTGAGGAACTGCGCCTGCCGGCTCTTCTCTAACAGCAGGGGGGCAAGACCAGCAACGGTGGTGAGGGAGGTGAGGAAGATGGCGCGAAAACGCGAGCGCCCGGCCTCGAAGAGGGCATCCTCGAATTTCATGCCTTCCCTGAGGAAGGAATTGAATTTTCCGATCAGTACCAACCCGTCATTTACCATAATACCAATAAGCGCAATGATCCCTAGAAGCGAAAGCACATTGATGGGCAGCCCGTGCAGCAGGTGACCCCAGCCTACGCCAATAATGCTGAAGGGGATCATCGAAAGCAGAATGACCGGCTGGCTGTAGGTCCTGAAGGTAAAGGCGATCACGGCAAAGATCAGGAACAGGATCACCGGAAAGACCTTGTTTGCCGAAATTGAAAGTTTTTGAGCTTCCCGGTTCTGCCCTTCATAGGAAACTGTAAGCCCGGGAAAGCGGGACAGAAGCCCGGGCATAAAATTGTTCTGAATATCCAGCAGGATATCCGTGGCACTTTCATTTGGATTCTCCAGGTCTGCCTCTACCCGGATTTCCCGTTTTCCGTCCAGGTGACTAATAGATTCATCCCCCCGGGCGATGGAATAGGTGGCGATTTCCGAAAAAGGAACCCGCTGGCCGGTAGGGGTCAGGATACGCATATCGTCCAGGTTCGCTATGGAAGAGCGGTTGGACCGGTCGTACCGGACCCATACCCGTATCTCATCCTGCCCACGCTGAAATCTCTGAGCCTGGGCGCCAAAGAATCCTGACCGGACCTGGCCCATTACCTGTTGCAGGTTGAGACCCAGGGCATACGCATTCTCTTTGAGTTCAATGTCGATTTCCTTGATTCCCTCCGGGTCCGTATCGGTAACATCCGTGAGCTTTGGGTTGTTTTCAAGGTAGCCTCTCAACTCTTCCTTGGCAGCCTCCAGCTGCTGATTATTGTTGCTGAGCAGGGCCACCGAGATGGGGCTGCCGCCAAAGTTGCCCCCGGAGCCAAAGGTCAGGCGTTCCACCCCGTATACTTCCCCTACTTCCTCCCGTATGGCATTGGTGATTACAGAGCTCGGGAAATCCCGTTCTTCCCCGGGCAGGAGGTTCACCCTCAGGGAAGCCTTGTTGTTGCCAGGCCCAACCCGCTTAATGATGTTTTCAATTACCTGCTTGCCTTCTGTCTGTCGGGCCGTGAAATCGTCATTGACCCGCCAGGCCGCGTCTTCCACCCTGGTGATGATTTCCGAGGTAATTTCCGGGTTGGTCCCTTCCGGCATGAGCAGGTCAATGGATACCCGGTCACTCGCAATACTTGGGAAGATGGTGACCCGGATAACACCGGCACCTATAGAAGCGAGGGTTACCAGCAAGAGTGCAATGAAAATGGAAAAACTCAAAAACCGATGCCCCAGCACAAACTTCAGGGTCGGGCCGTAAATACGGTCCCTGAGGAAAGACATAAACTGGTCCCCCCACTTGTTAAATACCCGCAACCGGGAGAAAATCCGGTCGAGGAAGTTTTTCTTTTTATTTTTTTTCCGCTCGCTTTGCCGTACCAGCGCTTTGGAGTGAGCAATATGGGCAGGAAGGATGATCAGCGCCTCGATCAGGGATACGGTCAGGGTCAGGATCACTACCACGGATACTTCTCCGAAGAATTCTCCGATCCGGCTGTCCAGGAACAGGAAGGTGGCAAAGGCAAGTACGGTAGTGATAATGGCCGATATGATAGGAGGTATTACCTCCATGGTACCATCGATGGCAGCCTGAATTGGAGTTTTACCCTTTTCGAAATGCTGATAGATGTTCTCTGAGATCACAATCCCGTCATCCACCAGGATGCCAATCACGATTATCATCCCGAACAGGGAAAGGACATTAATGGTCACATCAAGGGACCCTGCGAAGATAAACATCCCCAAAAAGGATATGGGCAGGCCGAATGCAACCCAGAATGCCAGCCGGGTATTCAGGAAGAACGAGAGGAAAATCAGTACCAGCAGGATCCCCATGGCCCCGTTCTCCATCAGGAGTTTTGTCCGTTGCTTCAGGGTTATGGACTGGTCAGAATTCACGTCCAGGCGAACATTGTTGTGCGTGGCGTTAAAATCCTGAATGTAGGCGTTAATCTTATCCGCTGTCGGAATCAGGTCCTCGTTGTTGGTATTGCTCACCTCGATATTAACCGCCAGGTTGCCGTTAAAGTAACTGGCATTGGGGGTTTCGGAGAACCGGTCCCGGACCTCGGCCACGTCCTTCAGGCGGATCGTATTCCCCGACAGGTCTGAACGGACAACAAGGTTGTTCAGTTCATCCCCGTAATAAGAGCGGTTCTTGGCCCGGATCAGGTAATCTTCCTCCTCCGTCTTTATGTTCCCGCCGGTAGCCAGGATATTTGCCTGACCCACCGCCTGGGCAACTTCCTGAAAGCTCAGGTTATAGGCAAGCAGATCCTTCTCACGGACTGCAATTTCAATCTCTTCTTCAGGGTATCCGGTAATCTCGATCTGTGAGATTCCCTCCATGGCCCTAAGATCGTATTCAATCTGACGGGCAATTTGCTTCAGGGTAGAAAGACCTATGCCCTCTCCACTCACGGCAAAACTGATGGTAGGGCGGATGGCTTCCTGTTTCGCGACCACCAGGGGTTCCATGCCGCCAGGGAAATTGGGTACCCGGTCCACCGCATTCTTAACCTCGGTCAGCATAACATCGATATCCTCGTCCTGGTCGATCTCCACAGTAATACTGCCCCCGTTTTCCCGGGAGGTAGAGGTCACCCTTTCAATGCCCACCAGGCCCTTGAGGTTGTCTTCGATCTTTAGGACGATGCCTTCCTCAATTTCCTGGGGTGCAGCCCCCGGATAGTTGATGTTGATGGTGATAATTTGTGAATCCAGAAGAGGGAAAAATGAGGAAGTCATACGTGAAGCGCCGACGATCCCAAAGACCACAAAGGCAAGGATGATGACGTTGACCGCCACATCGTACTTGATGAAATAGCTAATTACTTTTCTCATCTAATTTCCGGTGTTACGGGTTCTGGTTGTTTTGGTCTGCCCCCCCGGAATCCTGATTCTGCCGGTAGGGTTGAATGACCATCCCCGGGTAGGAGCCGGGTACGGAACGGGAAAGGTATACGGTGCCTTCTGGCAGGCCTTTCAATATAACCGTCTGGTCTGTAAAAAATACGGGGGTAACAGGGAGCAGATCCAATACGCTGTCCCGGATGATGAACAGTTCCCCCTGCTCGGTAAGGAGTTTTCTTGGGATTTCGATGGCGTTTTCCTCTGCTCTTCCCTCTATGATAGCCTCCAGGTACATGCCCTCCTTCAATCCGGGGTCTGCCACATCGATAAAAACCGAAACGGTTTGGGTCTGTTGATTTACCGCTGCATTAATCCTGGAAACCACACCCTCAAAAACCTGAGAGCCCTCCAGGTTCTCCAGGCGGACCTTTTTGCCCAGCCGAAGGAAATCGCTGTAGGACTTGTTTACGGCCACCTCGAGTTCATAAATTCTTGGATTTATGAAAACCCCCAGGGATTGCCCGGGCCTCACCAGGGTGCCTTCAGTGACCTGGGCCTCCGTAAGGACGCCAGAAAAAGGAGCGCGGATAACATACTTGGTCAGCCGCTGTTCTAGATTTTTTACGTTGTAATAGGTGGTGACGATATTTCTCCCATTGATATAATAGCGTTCCTGTTCCGAGGTCATCTCCGGCAGCACAGGAGTGCCTTTGGTAATGTCAAAGGAGTTGAGGTAGGCCTGCCACTTCGGATAGATTTCGGGGTAATCAAGGCGCAGGTCGGGCATGGCTGCCGTGATCAGGTTATACAGGTTGCTCTTGGCACTTTGAACGCTCGCCTGGTACTCAGAGGCATCGATACGCAAAAGGACCTCTCCCCGGCTGAAGGCCTGGCCCGGTTTAAAGGGGTGGGAGCTGCCCTGGAAAACCCCCTGAACCTCCGCAAACAAGGCAACACGTTCCTTGGCCACCAGATTCC
The DNA here is from genome assembly GCA_006227965.1 of Bacteroidota bacterium. Classification (GTDB taxonomy): domain Bacteria; phylum Bacteroidota; class Bacteroidia; order Flavobacteriales; family Flavobacteriaceae; genus Robiginitalea. The sequence continues at coordinate 6,108 of SBFL01000361.1, forward strand.
CGTTGGCTTCAACCTGTATAGGGACAGACTGGTTTCTAACCGTATCGGTAAA
>SBFL01000141.1 GCA_006227965.1 Bacteroidota bacterium
ATAAACACACCGTATATGGATTTATCCCGTATCCCGCAGATCAGACACACACAGGGATCCAATTTTTTCCTGCTTTCAGGCCCATGTGCCGTCGAAGGTGAGGCCATGGCTCTTCGCATTGCCGAAACCATCGTCGGAATTACCGACCGGCTAAAGATACCTTATGTCTTCAAGGGGAGTTTTAAGAAAGCAAACCGGAGCCGCGTGGATTCCTTCACTGGGATCGGGGATGAAAAGGCGCTGAAAATACTCCGAAAGGTATCGGAAACCTTCCAAATACCAACGGTCACCGACATCCATGAGGTTTCCGACGCGGAGATGGCCGCACAGTATGTGGATATCCTGCAGATCCCGGCCTTTCTAGTCAGGCAGACAGACCTCGTGGTGGCTGCTGCCAAAACCGGGAAAACCGTCAACCTCAAAAAAGGGCAGTTCATGAGCCCGGAGAGCATGAAACACGCCGTGGATAAGGTCCGGGATTCCGGCAATGAGCAGGTGGTGATCACCGACAGGGGCACCATGTTCGGGTATCAGGACCTCATCGTTGATTTCCGCGGGATTCCGGTAATGAGGCAATTTGCTCCTGTGGTACTGGACGTTACCCATTCCCTCCAACAGCCCAACCAGGCCTCCGGAGTCACAGGGGGCCGGCCTGAACTGATCGATACAATCGCCCGTGCGGGGATCGCAGCTGGTGTGGATGGGATTTTCCTGGAAACGCACTTCGACCCGGCCTCTGCCATGAGCGATGGTGCCAACATGCTGCCGCTGGACCAGCTGGAGGGGCTGCTTTCCCGCCTTGCAGCCCTGAGGGAAACTGTAATTCGATTTTGATCTTTGCTGACTTTGAAATTCCTCAGGAGTGTACTTCCATGGCTTCCATAAGTACCCCCTGTAAAACAGTGTAGTCTATTGCTTCAGGGAACTCATACCTCAGTGACCTAACCACTTTGCGCCCCCTGCCTTGCATCAGATCTGTGTGCCGGATAAATTTATTGCCATGTACAAACCCCAGATCGACGAACTTCCCGGACTGATTTAGGTAGCAAAAGGGCTTTTCGTTTAAATAATAGAAGGGGATCCGGTATTTGTATTTCAGGGAAATGCCTGGAACCAATCCTTCAATCAGGGACTGCAATTGAAGAAGGATACTGCGAAAGGGTTCATCCTGGCCGAGTATGTATGCCTCAGCTGGGTGCATTCAGCAACAACTGGTTCCAATTTCATCCTGAAATCCTACCCTCAGGAGTTTGGCGTATTCCTCCGGGGTCTTTTCTGAAATGCGGATTTCCCTTCTCACTATGTCCAGGTCAAAATGAAAACAGGAAAAATCATCGCAGGAATCAATACCCAGGGTGTCCATGATGAACCGCGTGATACGGGGCCGGAGTTGATATTCCAGTTCAATCAGTTCCTTTTGATCAACCCGATCCTGATTCCCGTCAAAAATCCAGTGAAAATGCACGTCGCTTTAAGTGAATTGAGTTTTTCAATATACTAATTTTCAGTTTGCGCCGAACCACCCCTATATTTATTTTAACGACAACGGCCCAATACCCCGTTGGCTTGCCTGATTGGAAATGGCGAAACTTTTTATTACGCCTGGTTTTTATTGTTTTTTTCATCAGTATGGTATCTTTAGGAATCCAAAAACCTGTTCAGGATGCGCCCTCAAACAATACTTCTGGCCTTTCTCTGCCTACTGCTGCTGCCGGCTGCCAGCCTTTCCCAGGCACACACCCACAAATCAGTAACACCGGTTTCCCTCCCGGATATTCCCGGCTATCTCAGCCTGACCACGGACCTCCACCAGCATACCGTTTTTTCAGATGGGAGTGTATGGCCGGATATCCGCGTAATGGAGGCGCTGAGGGAAGGTTTGGATGCCATTTCCCTTACGGAACACCTGGAGTACCAGCCCCACGCCTCGGATATTCCACATCCGGACCGAAACCGTTCTTATGAAATCGCGATGCAGGAAGCAAAGGACCATGACCTTATCATCATCCACGGTTCAGAAATTACCCGCAGTGCCCCTGTGGGACACAGCAATGCTGTCTTTATTCGTGATGCCAATGCCCTGCTGGACGACGATCCGGAGGTCCCTTTCAGGGAAGCTGCAAGTCAGGGGGCCTTCATCTTCTGGAACCACCCGGCCTGGTACGCCCAAAGGCCGCAGGGGAATCCTGTCCTGAGCGATTTTCAGAAAGAGCGCATCCGCAGAGGCGAATTGCACGGAATCGAAGTCATCAATACGACTGATTATTCTGAAGAGGCCCTCGACATTGCCCTGGAAGAAGGGCTCACCATCATCGGGACCAGTGACATCCACGGGCTGATTGACTGGGATTTTACCGAAAAGGGAAACCACAGGCCCATCACGGTGGTTTTTGCAAAAGAGCGCACCGCAGAAAGCCTCAAAGAAGCCCTGATGGCCGGCCGAACCGTCGCCGTTTACAACGGCCTGTGGGTTGGGAGGGCTAATTGGCTGGTGCCCCTGCTGAAGGTAAGTCTCAAAGTGTCGGAAGCCGCTTACATTCCCGGGACAAAGATCCTCAAAGTAGTTTTGGAAAATCAGACCAGTTCGGACCTGCTGTTCGAAAATGTGATGCCTTATACCTTTTACAGCAGTTCCCCGGTATTTGAAATACCGGCAGGGGGCACCTATACCCTTCAGGTCAAAACCCTTGAAGTCAGCAACTCCATAAAACTTGCGCTTAAGGCGCTGGGGGCTTTTTCCGCCCCGAAACAGCATCCGATTGTCACCTGGGAAATCGAGGTGGTAAATTAATCCCTGCCGTCTACATAGTCCTGCAGGTATGCATACCGGGAGGTCAGCGCACCGTTGCGGGTCATCCGGGCCCGCTCGAGAATGCCTTCCGAATCCCCGTCAAAAAAGGCCGGTATTACAAATTTGGCAAAGGCTGCCCCAAAGCCCTCACTGGCATCCCTGGGAAGTTCAGCCGGCAGGTTATCCACAGCCATAACGGCAATCGCCCCCCGGTTTCTGAAGTCTGTTTCTGACTGGGTTACCGGATCGTATCCGTAAACCGGATCAGCAATGGTGGAAGCTCTTAGGGTGGGGGCCACAGGTCCGTCGATATCACAACTGATATCCGCAATAACGCGGATTCGGAAGTCAGGATGATACACATCTTCACGGGTAATAAGATAGGGGGCCCCGTCCCCATAAAAATGACCTGCAATAAAGAATTCTGTCACCCTGGAAAAACGGAAAAAGTTGGATTTGTAATGCTCGGGGTGGGCTATAAAATCTTCTTTACTGCCCCGAATTCCATCCTTCCTTTTGTTGTAGAAGGAGGCATCGATCTGGCAGTATACCGGTTCATCAAAATCCATTTCCAGATAATCGTTAACCGCCACTTTGCGAAGACCCATTCCGTCGAGCATCTCCCGTGCCCCGCTTCCCACGCGGCCCCGACCAGTCAGCAGGATTTTAACAGGGGGCATCTCTATTTGCCTCAGTTCGCGGATCAGGGCTGCCTGATCCGGCAGGGATTCCGCCTTGGGCAATTCAAAGATCCCATGCTTGAGCCCAAAGGCCCGAAATCCATTGTAGGCACCCACAATGCCGGCATATCTCCCAAAGGCAACCAGGCGCCGGCCCTTCGGAGTGGTCAGGACCTCATGGTCGTAGAGTTCAATATTCTTCCGTAAAATGGCCCTGAGCAGTTCCCGGTTGTAGGGCTGCTTTTTGATGGTATGGGAAAAAAAGAAATACTTTTTACCGGGGATCAGGGCTTCAATGGGAACTTCCTTTACACCCAGCAATACATCGCAATCCTGTACATTCGGAACCACCGGGATTCCTGCGTCGTGATACTCCTCGTCCGAAAAGGCCCTTACAGGGGAGGATTCTGCCCTGATTTCAGCTTGTGGAAAGTTGTTCAGGACTTTTTGGCAGGCTGTTGGGGGCAGGACCACCCGGTGGTCCGGGGGGTTTTTTCGTTCCCTGATCAATCCGAATATCATGCGTGGTTTTGGTATGAAATTTGCGCTAAAATAGGTGGATTTAAGAGGGTATGCAAGTACTGGTGTCAGGAGGGAAAACCGTTGCGGAATCCCCTGAAAAAAAGGTATCTTTGCAATCCGAGTGTGATCCGCCCTCGTATATAGGGCCGGAAGTTCTTTGAAAATATGGGGCCGACTGGTTTTGACAGCGAGACCAGTGGCGATGTAAGCATGCCGAGCGCTGGGATACAGCTCGTAAATCTCATGACTCAACTTTTTTAAATGGCGAGTCTAACTACGCTTTAGCTGCCTAACGGACTGAATTACAGTAAGTCTTGGCCTAGTCCCGCAAGGCGGGAAAGCTAAATGTCCCCGGGTAGCCCTTGTTGACGGCGACCCTTCCGGGGGCACCATAAAAGTCAACATAGTGCCAACAGGGCTTCAATGTTGGCATAAACCTTAAGAAGCTAAGTGCGTAATGGGCGGTTTTTGGTCAGTTGCGCGCCGACAATCAAACAAAAACTAAGCATGTAGAAAGCATGGTCATTGCTTGTTTGGACGGGAGTTCGATTCTCCCCGGCTCCACAAAAAGCCACCTTCGGGTGGCTTTTTTATTTCGCCATGATCTTTTTTGCCAGCGCACCAGCTCGCCTGCGATCTTAACAACGGGCTACAAGGAAAACCCTATGCGAGCATCCAGGAAATTCGCCACATGCCCATGTGCTTTTAAACTGATCCCGGCACTGAGGGTTTTGTTTACCCGAAAAACCAGGCCATATCGCTGGTAAACCCCGGGATGTTCCGGATTTGGATTACTGAGATACACCCCAAATTGCTGGCTGAAAAGAAACTTGCCGAGCAGAAACTCGTGACCGGCCGCAAGCCCCGCTTTCAAAGGAGTGGCATTGTCCCCCTCCTGGTCCAGCACGTACCCCGTACCGTTGTCGTACATGAATTCACCTCCCAGGGTATAGGCGTTTAACCGGGCAAACTGCCTGCTCCATTTCACCTCAAGCCCGGGTGAGAACACAAAGAGGTTTTCCCGGGGTTCCTCATAGGACAAAAACAAAGTGAAATCGAGTCGTTTTTGAGGTGGGCCTTTTTTTCGCCAGTCCACCTCTGCCCGTTGTTTAAATTCAAATTCCTCCAAATAATAGGAAAAGCCCAGCCCCAGGGAGGGCCAGTTAATCCCTTTGTTGGGCTTTCGCACGCCCCCGTTGGAAAAATGATTGTACACCAGGGTCCCGTCCAGCATCCAGCGCGGGGCAATTCGGTAGTGCACACTGCCCCCTAATTGGAGGGGAAAAGCCCAATAGGTACTGTAGCTAAGGTTATTGGGGTTATCAATGGGGTCGTAGGGGGAATTTTGATAGGAAAGCCCAAACCCCATGCGAACTGAATAATTCACCCGGCCTCTGGTGTTAAAGAAAGGCTCTATATAAAAAAGCCCTGTGATACCCTGCCCCAGCACATCCGGGTTGTCATAATCCCAGAAGGTCAGGGCCATACCAAGCTTTGGATAGCACATACAGGATTCCCAGGCTTTTTGGGATATCTTATGCCAGGCAAAATCCAATTCCACCCCCAGAGGATAGGAGTCCTCAATAGGCCTTAATTCCCTGCTGTGGATTAAAACGGATCCCATATGGAATTTTGCCCCAATCATCCTGACCGATGCAGGCCCGTCTCCGGCTTGCTGGGAAAAACCACCCGTGGAGCAGGAAAAAGAGAACCCGATGAACAGAAGTAGCTTTAAGACTCGTGAAATCATTTGGAATCAATAGGTGCAATCCGGATAACGACCTGCAAGTTACGACCCCGATCTAAAAAATATAAATCCCCGCTCCTGCAATTCTGGTTTGGGATCCCAATTGCGGACCGTAGCCAGGAACAACACTAAAAAACACCTGAACTGCGTCTACTTCTGTCCCGAATCGTATTTTTGCCAAAAGATTCCGGGATTAACGTGGAAATCCTTAATTTATTCCATGATTAAAGTCCCTCAAGGAATCTTCCGAACCATATTCGGGAATAACCGCGCTGCCATGTCAGGAAATAAGGAAATGTCCCCGGAACTGCCTGAACCGGAAGACCATGCCCTCGAACCTGTTTCGCTGGAGGCCTTTTTTGAAAGGTTCCGCAGGAACATCGTAGGCATAAACCAGACATACC
>SBFL01000118.1 GCA_006227965.1 Bacteroidota bacterium
GCACCTTCTTCCTTTATGGGTTCCTGCTTATCTCCTGTGGGCAGGCCTTTTGGGACGCTGTAAAACGGCATCGCCGCAGGAATTTATACCTGGGGCTGATCAGTTTTGCCGGCCTGGTCGGAATCTGGCAGTTCCAGGACAGTACATTGATTCATTTTACCGAGGCTGGTATTAAGGTCCTGAACCTTTGGACCTGGATCTTTGTATTGTTCGGTTATGCTGCGGTTTACCTCAACAGGCCAAGCCAGGTACTGAGGTACTGCAACAGGGCGGTCTATCCGTTTTACATCCTGCACCAGACGCTTACCCTGATCATCGCCTATTTTATAATGGAGCTCGACTGGGGCTTCTGGGTCAAAGCCGGCCTGCTCACGGTGGGCACTTTTGGCGGCTGTCTGCTGCTCTATCAGGCAGTCATCCTTCCCGTGAAGTGGCTCCATCCTTTTTTCGGGCTAAAGGCCAAAAGGACTGCCTAAGAGTCCGATCCCTCCGTAATCTCAGTTTCCTGAGGCAACCGATGGGAGGAAAACCGTATATTTAAATCCGAAACCTACCTGCAACCACCCGATGCCGTTACTCATCGTAATCGGAGGAATTTTTTTTCTGTTTTTGCTGATAGCTCGTTTTAAGCTGAACGCATTTATTGCATTTATAATCGTTTCCCTGGGGGTGGGGCTGGCAGAGGGCATGGACATCGAAAGGCTTGTATCCGCCATTGAAAAAGGAATCGGGAATACGCTTGGTTTTTTACTGATTATCCTCGGACTCGGGGCCATGCTTGGAAAGCTGGTGGCCGATAGCGGGGCTGCCCAGCGGATCACCTCCAACCTGGTTAGCCGCTTCGGCAAAAAAAATGTACAGTGGGCCGTTGTCCTGACGGGCTTTATCGTGGGAATCCCAATGTTCTATACCGTGGGCTTTGTGATCCTGGTCCCGCTCGTATTTACGGTAGCTGCTTCCACGCGTCTTCCCTTGCTCTATGTTGGGGTGCCCATGCTCGCCTCCCTTTCAGTGACCCATGGCTACCTGCCCCCCCATCCGGCCCCTACCGCCATATCCGAAATCTTTCAGGCCGATCTTGGGAAAACACTGCTCTACGGCATTTTGATCGCCGTACCTGCGATTATCGTGGCGGGGCCACTACTGTCAAGGACTTTCAAAAACATTCCCGCCAGTCCCCTGGCTGAATTTGTAAACCCCAGGGTCCTCAAAGAGGATGAAATGCCCGGGATTTGGGTGAGCATTGTCACCGCCCTGCTTCCGGTCCTGCTGATCGGAGCCGCCACCCTTTCGGGTTTGCTCCTGCCTGAAGGCCTGTGGATCGCCCGGGGTATTGCATTCCTGGGTAACCCCGTGATAGCCATGCTGCTTTCGGTCCTGGTAGCCATCTATACCCTGGGGCTTTCCAGGGGAAAGACAATGAAGGAAGTCATGACTTCCGTCGGCCAATCAGTTTCGGGGATCACTATGGTGCTGTTGATCATTGCGGGTGCCGGCGCCTTAAAGGAAGTGCTCATACAAAGCGGGGTAAGTGAATACATCGGAGCCCTTCTCGCAGGGTCCAGCATATCCCCCCTGGTACTGGCATGGGGAATAGCTACAGTAATACGGGTTTCCGTGGGGTCTGCTACGGTAGCAGGGCTTACGGCCGCGGGGATTGTACTCCCCCTGATTGGCAACTCAGGGATAGCCCCTGAACTCATGGTGCTCGCCATAGGCTCAGGCAGCCTGATGCTCTCCCATGTAAATGACAGCGGATTCTGGCTTTTCAAGGAATATTTTAATCTTACGGTAGCAGATACCCTTCGAACCTGGACGCTTATGGAAACCACGGTAGGCGTAATGGGGCTTGCAGGGGTACTGATACTCAATGCAATTCTGTAAACACAATGGAAGCAATTACTCCCGAAAACAGGCTAAGGGCCCTGAACGTAATACTGCCCCCGGCCCCTCCCCCTGCAGGACTTTATAAACCGGTACGGGTCTCGGAAGGGTATCTCTACATTTCCGGGCAGGCACCGATGAAGGAAGACGGGACCTACATCTTGGGCAGGGCCGGGGTGGATATGGACCGGGATGCCGCCAAAACGGCCGCCCGGCAGGTTGGCCTGACCATGCTGGCAACCATCCGGACCCATTTCGGCCCGCTGGATGGCATCGACTACCTGGTGAAAACCCTGGGGATGGTTAACGGACACCCCGACTTCCACGATTACCCCTATGTGATCAATGGCTTCAGTGAATTAATGGCTGCCGTTTTCGGACCGGAAAAGGGGGTGGGAGCCCGGTCTGCTGTAGGAATGTACCTGCCTGGGAACGTGGCTGTAGAAATTGAAGCCATCTTTAAATTACGTTAGAACAATTCTGTATGGATAACGGGAACTGGTTTTTGGTAAAGGGGGCAGATCAGATTGACTCCCCGGCCCTGCTGATCTACCCTGAACGCATCCGGCACAACATCATTAAAATGATACAGATTGCAGGGGATCCGGGAAGGTTACGGCCACATGTAAAAACACACAAGATGGCCGAAATCATCCGGATGCAACAGGAAGCGGGGATCGACAAGTTCAAATGCGCCACCCTGGCCGAAGCTGAATTGCTGGCCAGGAGCGATGCCAAAGACGTGCTGGTGGCCTATCCGCTAACGGGGCCCTGGCCAGGCCGTCTGATGGAACTACAAAAAAACTATCCCCAAACAAGGTTTTCATGCCTGGTGGATAACCCAGAAACCTTATCTGCCCTGGAGGAAGCGGCCAGGCAGGCCGTCGCAAAAACAGGGGTATTCCTGGACCTCAATGTAGGGATGAACCGAACGGGGATTCCTCCAAACAAAGAGGCAGAAAGGCTTTATGCCCGTATGGCCGATAGCCGGTTTACGGAATGTCGCGGCCTGCACGTATATGACGGGCATTTGCGAAATCCGGACCCCGTACAAAGAGGCCTGGACTGCGACAGGGCATTTGCAGCCGCCCGAAAGCTCGCCGACAGGATTCAGGATTCAGGCTTGGAAGTCCCGTCCATTGTTGCCGGTGGTTCCCCCACTTTCCCGTTCCACGCCAAAAGGAAAGGGATTGAGCTGAGTCCCGGGACCACGCTGCTCTGGGATGCCCGCTATGCACAACAATTTCCTGAAATGCCGTTTTTACCGGCTGCGGCCCTTCTCTGCAGGATCATCAGCAAACCGGCACCCGGGACTATCTGCCTGGACCTCGGCCACAAGGCGGTTGCCGCAGAAATGGATTTTCCAAGGGTTTATTTGCCCCAACTCCCCGGGAATACCCAGGCAGGCCAAAGCGAGGAGCACCTGGTGCTGAAATTCAATGGGGCCGATTCCCTTTCCATAGGGGCCGAATGCTACGCCATTCCAATGCATATCTGCCCGACGGTCATCAAATACCCGGAGGCCCTTGTGGTAAGGGGTGGGGAGGTCACAGAGCGGTGGCGGATAGCCGCAAGGGACTACCACCTAGCAGACTGAACCACTGCATTTTAACGAATTTACAACATGGAATGGCAGGGTATTTGCTACATTTACCATGTAAAAGAATTGCATGCGGCACCTGGTATTCATACTGGTCCTTTGTTTCCTGGCCGGGCCACTCTCTGCACAAACAGACATCCCAGACAGCAGGAAACTCAGCATAGAGGCGAATCCTGAGAAAGGGCTTAACCCTAATGCCTCGAGTGGACTGAGCCTGCGTATGCCCTCGGTGCTCGGGGAAACTCCCACGTTGAATATGCGGGATTCCCTCTACAGAAGCCCCGTTCAAATGCTCCCGGACCGGCAACTTAAGCAGGCGGGGCATAATCTGGTACTAAAACCAAGCATGTCAGAAGGACAGAAAGGTGACTCCGGGAAACATTTTGGAGACATGTACCTGGGGGATGTAAAGACGACAGCAAAGTTCGTCGGCGTCGTATGCCGGGACCATGAATTCGTGGATGGGGACCGCGTCAGGATCTACGCCAATGACGAAATAGTGGAATACAATGTCCTGTTAACCGGTGCCTTCAAGGGGATCAATGTGGAACTTGACAAGGGTTTCAACCGTCTGGACTTCGAAGCCCTGAACCAGGGATCCACCGGTCCAAATACCGCCCAGGTCGACGTCTACGACGAGATGGGCCAGTTGCTTTATTCAAATAAATGGTTGCTTTCCACCGGATCCAAGGCCTCCCTGATCATCATCAAGGAGGAATGAATTACTTTTTTCTGCGTTTCCCGGGATGATAGGTCTCCTCTGCCCGGTCCATCACATCTTCTTTATAGTAAGGCACCTCTTTAAAAGTGGCTGTACGGTACCTTTCTGCCTGATCGTCAAAATGGGGTGACTCAGGATGGCCGCTTTGTCCGCCGGCAAGGAGGGATTTAGCCTTTACCCGGTCTCCGAACTCCACTACCGCTACAAAGCTGTTGCCACGGGTCCCGTAGATCCGGCTGGTGTTGTTGTGGTAGCGGGCTCCGTAGGCAGCCAGGGCTCCCCATCGCCCGGAAGCCAGCCCGATTGGGATGCTCGGTTTGCTGTCGTCAAAGGACTGTCGGATATCTCCGTTGATGCGCTGGTACCTATTTACCTCACCCCAGGGGACATCCCAGCTCCCGAAATCTGCTTTCAGGGTCTCCAGGGCCTTTTTGAAAACTTCCACCCGCTCTGATTCCGGGGATTGCGTTCCTAGGTACTCCGTAAATTCCAACCCGCTCAATGCCCGATACTGCTGCTCGGTCATTCCTGCCGGAGGTGTGCCGTAAGTATCGTAATGCGTGCCGTAAAAATGAGCCAGGGTCATGGCCACGGATTCCTCTGAGGTCCGGTAGTCCCAGCTGCGCAGTGTTTCGATGGCGGGACCCAGTTCTGGGTCATTCCCGCCTATTGAGCCGTATGCCTCCACCAGGCCCGGGATCAATACCCGGAATGCGGGCAGGAGGGGGTCATAGGCAAGTTTGATGAGGGAATCGAGGGTATACCCGGCCCGGCCCTTTAACAGCTCAATGGCGTGGATCCCGCGAAAATTTTCCTCATCTGCAGACATATAGTAGGGGAATTCTCCCCTTTTGGGGCTGTATTCCAGGGCTGAAGTATAAGGTGTAGAATTACAATTCTGTATCCATCCGTTGGGAGGGTTCAGGACCAGTATGTTTTCTTCAACCGTATGCAGGCCCTGCCAATCCGTGGCCGGATCGCTTCCGTCGACGGGTTCCCTGTAGTTGTAGGCGGGGTCTCTCCTGGGGATAAAATTGCCGTGGAAATAGGCAATATTCCCGTCCGCATCGGCATAAACGGTATTGTTGGAGGAATTCGTCCGGATGTCCATCATCTTGCGAAAACCCGCATAGGAGTCCTGTTTGGTCCGGATGAAGGATTGTTCGAGGGCCCTGGGCGGATCCCACATCATGGCGGAGGCCACAGGCTTTCCTCTCAGTTGGTGCGTGATGGGCCCGTGGTGGGTATGGTACATCGGGAAAGTCCTTTGCTTTGAACTGTTTCCCGATTTATACGAAAGGGCGACCTCCGAGGTGCGCACGGGCCTGAGTTCTTCCCCGTACCGGTACATAGGGACCCCGTCCACCCCGGAAACGGTTTCCACAAACTCGTCCATCACGTCCGTATAGGTAGAGGTATGCATCCACCCGGTTTTTTCATTGAACCCCTGATAGATGAAAAACTGCCCCCAGGTCACCGCCCCGTATGCATTCAGTCCTTCCTCACTAACCACATGGATCTCCCCCCTGAAATAAAAGGACGTATGTGGGTTTATCAGTAACAGGGCGTTACCGGATTCGGTCAGGGACCCGGCTATGGCGATCCCATTTGAACCCTGTGGCTCCAGTTTGGCCTCCTTCCGTTTGAGTTCCAGTTCTTCCGCTTCCGGGAAGTCAATACCTTCCTCGTAATACGCCTTTAACCTGCGGGTGCTTATACGCTCGATATCCCCTCCTATGGAGCCCTCGCTGAAGTACATGGGCATCCAGGGTTCAAACCGGGTAAGGAGTTTTGGCGTCACCTCCGGATGCGTGTACAGGTAATAGTTGATACCATCGGCAAAGGCATCGCAGAGTTTTTTTAACCAGGGCGGACTGCTCTGATAAGCCGCCACGGCCTCTTCCCTTGTCATAAACATCAGATCACTGTAGAGGGCTTCCTCCCCCTCAACTTCAGCCAGCCGGCCAATGGCCCAGATATAGTTTTGCTCCACCCGGTTGAAGTCGTCCTCACACTGGGCATAGAGCATGCCAAAAACAGCATCGGCATCGGTCTTGCCGTAAATATGGGGCACCCCGAAGTCGTCCCGGATTATGGTAACCCGGGCAGCCTGTTCCTCCCAGCGGATTATTTCAGGGGCTTTTTGGGATTCTCCGCACCCCCAAATAAGCAGCATAAGGACAGGCAAAAAGAAGTTTTTCATCTGAAACCGGTTTTTGTTTTGGGAAGATACGAAATTCCGGTAGCGGGATAGGCCCGCTCCTGATACCGGGTCTTCCAGGCAGATTTTGTCTTTAATGTCCTCGGGGTATTAAATATACCTGCGGGAAAAGATGGTGAATATTTAAAGCGAATAACAGAATTTCAGGGGTTTTGCCCATGATGATCGAAGTCATAAAATGAATCAAACATCTGATATATATCATGAAATTGCCAAAAGAAATACAGTAGTTTCACCCTGTGAATTGATTGGATAACTAACATTGGTCATGGATTTAAAGCAGACGGAGGAGAACGCCTATATCCACTCAGGAGTGATTTCACGAATAAAAAGGGGATCGGTCATCGTTTCCCTGGATAAGAACGTGCATTGTGAGTCCTGTCATGCCAAAGGGGCATGCGG
>SBFL01000064.1 GCA_006227965.1 Bacteroidota bacterium
CCTCGACCTGGGGCCGAATGAACTAGTATTGTCCATTCAGGATGAGTTTACCACCCTGCCTGGGAAGGTTTCAGTTTTTTTCAGGGTTTCGGATGAATTTGGCAATCCGGTGGCGGGCCTGACGGCAGAGGAGTTCACCATTTATGAACAGGGCCGAAACGACGAATGCTTTAACACCATTTCCGCTTCGGAGTCCCGGGCACGGATATCCCCCAATTCCCAGGTTTTTGTGAATCACACCCTGCTGGTCCTGGACCTGAGCAACAGCGTGCTCAGTTCGAGCCTGGCCGAGCTCAAATCGGCCTCCGGCAGCTTTGTAGATAATGTAATGCCGGACCTGGAATCGGAATCTACCAAGATGGCCATCTACTGGTTTGATGGCCAGGATGTGCTGCACGAACTGCAGTCCCTTACTTCTTCCAAGGCTGCCCTGCTCGGAGCCATAGATGGTATTCAGCAGACCATCAGCGACGACCCTTCCACGGACCTTTACGGGGCCGTAATCAAAAGTACGGACATCGCCGGCAAGTTGCTGGATGAAAGCCGGCAGAACAGTACCATCGGGGCAGCATCTGTGGTCCTGTTCACTGATGGTACCGACCAGGCTTCCCGTTACAGGGAGGAAGACGCCCTGGAAAAGGTGGACAAAGCGGATTCCAATATTTCATTTTTCACAATCGGCCTGGGGACGGAAATTGACAGCCAGATCCTGGGATCCATCGGCAAAACGTTCAGTGTTTTTGCGGGCGACAAGGAAGAACTGGAAACAACTTTCAATCAGCTGTCCCTGAAGGTTTCGGAACGGGCCAACAGCTTCTACCTGTTCGAGTACTGCAGTCCCAAAAGGGATGGGAGTGGCGTAAACAACCTGGCCATACAGGTAGCCGATGGCAACCGGCAGGGAGCGGTTCAAACCCGTTTTGATGCTACAGGGTTTACGGCAGGCTGTGAATAACCTGTATTAGATCAAGAAAAGAAGGCCCCAACCGGGCCTTCTTTAGGTCTTTTACTCCCCTGAGTTAAAATTTATTTTACTGAATACCAGATGTTTAATATTTTTGGCATACATCTTGCACCATTATCATAAACCTGAGCATCCTGTCAATTGAAGAATCAGTTTAAAAAGAACGCCATGTATGTACTTCAAAAAATCCTAGCACAAAGTGCCCTCGGATCCTACAGCCCCTGGGTCCGGTACCTGGTATTCGCCCTGTTCCTCTCAATCGTGCTGATCCTGGTGGGCATGCTGGTTATCCTGCTGCTGCACGGGCATCAGATGAACATTTCCTTCGGGTATTAGGCTACCTGTAGACCATACTGTTATGGCCTTTGCCCTCGCGGGTCGGGATGTGGTAAAGAAACCCGTTTACAACCGCATATTCCGGATTTCCGTCCTTTTCAAGGAAAAAGGTGGGATTGTCCCCGATGTCCATGGGTCCTGACGGAGCCTTAAAGGCCCCGGAGACCAGGTGTACCGGATAGGGTGAGAAGGTAAGATCTGCCGGCAGGTTCCTGACCCTGATATAGGCAATCCCTTTGGAGAACAGTTCCCAGAAATCAAGTTGCGCCACCGCGCCGGCATCTTCAAGGGTTTCAGGATATACCTCACCCCATCTCAGACGAAGATCCGAAGCATCCAGGGACTCGTATCCGTAGTATGTGGAAAGATCCCCCATGTCGGAAATCCGGCTGCTATTCCAGAAATCCTCAAAATCTTTGGCATTTACCTCGGGACGCTCAATTCCAAGGTCGATCGTATAATCCTTTCCCAGGAGGGGATACGTGACTTTTTCGATTTTCAGGTCGAAAAGCTTCCGGTCGTTCTCGGGGATCTCCGAATAGGCCTCAAGGGGGATGTCCTGGAATGTACCGGTAGCAATGGCGTAAATAGCGGAGAGAATGGAAACGTAGTTCAGCTTGCGGATCTCCTGCTTTTCCACATCATCGGGATAGCCTCCGGATTCGATCAGGATTGCGCTGGTTCCCCATTTCTGTATGTTGTCCCCAAAGGCCCTGGGTTCAAAATCGTCGTTGTATTTGCCTACCTGCCCCGGGGCATATCGCTGAATGATACGGTTCATATACCCGATCACCTTCATTGCATTGGCCCGAACCGAATTGATGTCTTTTTCGTAGTTGTAGGCAGGGGCCAGGTAGGAGATGGTTGCCGGCCTGGGGGTCCGTTCTGCATTGTAATAGGTGCTTTGGTCGTGCAGGTTGAAACCAAATTCGGCCTCCAGGCTGTCCCTGACCCGTTTCAGTGTTTGCCCTTCCGGGGACTGCAACCGGAGGGCATCCCGGTTGATATCGATACTTAGGGTATTGCGGCGCTTGAAGGCGGCCGCACCATCGGGGTTGAGCATCGGGAGGAAATGCAGGCGGACCGAATTGAGGATTTCCGACTTTTCCCCCCTTAAATCAGAAGAAGCCATGAAATTCAGGATGTCGAAAATAGCCTGGGTGGCCGTTGGCTCATTCCCGTGCATCTGGGACCAAAGGAATACATCGGTATTGCCGGTTCCCAGACTGACAAGCCGCAACGCACGGCCCTCAATGGAACGCCCAACTGTGTGGACTTCAAACCCGTCTTTTTGTCCCATGGCGTCAATGAGCGGTTGCAGGTCTTCGTGTTTGATCCTTCGCTTGCCAAGGCTTGGCTCCCGGTAGGAATCATAGGTTTCATACAGGCGGGAGGTAAATTGTTCGGTTTGTCCGAACATTGAAATACAGAAAAAGGCTGCTAAGAGGGTCGCGGTTATTTTTTTCATCGCTAAGGGGTTTCGGGTACGGGTTTAAAAGGCAGGTCTTTCATGGACCGCCGTATGTTACGCATGAATTTTGTACCAGGGGCTGTTTTTTGGGTACGGTAACCGGCATCTTTTTCCAGCCAGAGGGGGTGTCCTTCAAAAGACGTGTACTCATAATGCCCAATAAGGTACTCTATGGGAAACCTGTCTGCCAGCTGCCGGACAAGCCATTCATTGGATTGGAACTGGGCCTCTGTCAGCGGGGTTTCCGGGGTCCCGCCAACATTTTCGATCCCGATGGCACAGTGGTTCAGGCCTATGGTGTGGCGGGCCATAATGGTATCTGGCATCAGGTGGTAGACAGTGCCATCCCGGTCAATCAGGTAATGGGCTGAGACGTTCAGGGCCCCGGCCGACTGGATATCTCCCCGCGCCCCGGGAAGTTGTTCGGGCTCAAAGGCCCCTAGGGATCCCTCTAAGGTAGGGATAGCGGTCCAGTGCAGAACGATCATCCGGGGTCGGATACTGGCATCCTCGGCCGGAAGACCATACCGTTGCTTCAGGTATTCACGTGTAAGTTCCTGCCTTGAGTCCCCAAAGGGAAGCGGACGCTCCACCACTGTGGGCTGGTAGGTACTGCACCCCAGAACGAAAAGGATCAGGAGGAGGGCTGGGATCGGTGCTATTTTTAGGTTTTTCTTCATGGCAGGCTTCAGGGACATTCAAAAGAAATACCCCCTGGAAACTAGGTACGAAAATAAGGCATTGAACCCAAATATTCACCAGGGATCAGTTTCCCGGAAGGGGGACGTAGCTCTCTTCATCTTCCATCATGGGAAATTCGCCCGCCTTCCAGGCTTCCTTTACCTCTTGGATGGTTTCACGGCTTGAAGCCACAAAATTCCAGTCTATCCACCGCTCTTCAGGGAAGGGCACGCCCCCAAAGACAAGCAGGTGGGTTCCTGCCTCAACGGACAGGCGGCAGGGGTCGCCGGGTTTGGAGTACAGAATGCTCCCCTTTTCAATTTCCTGCTTGCAGGCCCCGAGTACCCCATCCACGAGGATGATCCCGATCTCTCCCTTTAGTTCCCCCCCAAATTCAAGGGTGGCAGGCTTGCCTGCCTTTACCTCCAGCAAAAACAGCTCAGAATGCACCGGTACCGGGGAGGTATGCCCAAAGGCAGAACCCGCCACCAGGGTATAGGCACAGTCCGCCTGCTGCCATTTGGGTAGTTCGGAAGCATCAGCATGGAAAAATTCCGGGGCCATACTTTCCTTTGCTTTCGGCAAAGCGACCCATATCTGGTATCCGTGTAGGATGAAGGAGTTCCCCCGCCGCAGGTCTTCCGGGGTTCGTTCGGTGTGCGTAATTCCCCTGCCTGCGGTCATCCAGTTGACAGAACCTGGACGGATCCGCTGCCGGGTGCCCAGCCCATCGCGGTGCTCGACTTCTCCCTCGAAAAGATAGGTTAAGGTGGAAAGCCCGATGTGGGGGTGTTGCCCAATATCCATATAGTTTTCGGGGCCCAGTCGGGTTGGGCCCATATGATCAATAAAAATAAAAGGGCCTATCATCCGCTTTCGGCGAAACGGCAATAGCCGGCCTACCAGAAAATCTCCAATATCCCTGCTCCTTTCCGGGATGACCATTCCACTGTGAGACATGACCTAAATATGTATCTTAGAAACCGAAATATAGCGTATTTGATATGAAAAAGGGAATTAGCAAAACAAAATGGATCCTTCTTTTGGGGGTTCCTCTTCTGGCTCTGGGCTTCTATACCCAATACCCTAAACTGACTATCATAAGTGGATACGCGGCCAAGAATCTGGCTTCCAGCGTTTACCTTGCCGGCAGAACCCAGGAATCAGTCATCGAAAACGACCATGAAGTACCCCTGATTTCTTTGGCTTCCGAGGAGGTCATCCCTGAAGAAGGGACTGCTACGGCCAGCGTCTATGGGTTGCAGAAACGAAAGGCTGTCTACAGGGAGGGTCTCGGCAGTGTGTTGCTTCCCAGGGGCAGTGTGCTGCCGTCCAACCCAAAAGTCCCGAGGCGCGAGCGAATCCCGATCCCGCTTCCCTACCCTTTCGGTCATGGACAACCCAAGGATTCTGTTTTTCCCGATGTTGATTACGCCCGGCTCCAGGCAGGAATTGATCGAGCCTTTTCCAATCCGGAGGTACAGCGAACCCGAACGGTAGCCGTGCTTTACAAAGATCACCTGCTGGCCGAACGCTACGTGGATGGTTTCGGCCCGGATACGCCTATCCTGGGATGGTCCATGACCAAGAGCATACTGGCAACCCTCTATGGGATCCTCCAGTTCCAGGGACAAATTGATATTTCGGAAAAAGTTCCCCTGACCGCCTGGAGGGGGGATGACCGAAAGAACATCACCTATGACGATTTACTGCGGATGCAGAGCGGCCTTTCCTGGGATGAAGAGTACTCCGGGATTTCAGACGTGACCCGGATGTTGTTCCTGAGTGAGGACATGGCTGCCGTTCAGGCTGAAAAGGAGTTGCTGGGGCCTCCTGGAAGCATCTGGAACTATTCCTCGGGTACCTCAAACCTTCTTTCGGGTCTTCTCAGAAAGCAATTTGAAAGCGATCAGGCCTATCTGGATTTTCCGTACCGGGAACTCATCGACCGAATCGGGATGCACAGCATGGTCCTGGAAACCGACCTGAGCGGAAATTTTGTGGGTTCCTCCTATGGATGGGCCTCCACCAGGGACTGGGCGCGCTTCGGGCTGCTTTACCTCCACCAGGGGAAGTGGGCGGGCTCCCAACTCTTTGATGACGCCTGGGTGGATTACATTACGCGCCCCGCGGCAGATTCCGGGGGGAGCTATGGAGCCCACTTCTGGCTGAACCGCGATGGGAAATATCCGGATGCGCCCCAGGATATGTTCATGGCCAATGGCTACCAGGGACAACATGTTTTCATTATACCATCCAAAGATCTGGTGATTGTGCGTACCGGCCTGGCAGAAGGTCCTGATTTTGACGGGAATGCCTTTTTAAGGGAAGTACTGAAGGCTTTTCCCTAAAGCGGAATGACCGGTGAAGGTGACTGGTTCAATCTAATAGCGATCCGCAATTAGGGATTCACCACAGAAACAATCGGTTTCACAACAAAAAATTCGGGGGGCTGTAAAAGGGCCGTATGTTTACAGCGTAATCAAAAACAAGGAGTTAATTTTTTCATTTTCATATAGTGTTCTCGTGAAGGAGTCCTGCAGCTAACGCCAGGGCTCTTTTTCGTTAATAGCAGTTCATGCGATTATTTTGATTTATATCCTAAATAATTATCTTCCCGCCTTGTAGTCAGTTTATCGAGTCTCTTAATGAGTAGG
>SBFL01000368.1 GCA_006227965.1 Bacteroidota bacterium
CCATTCCCACAAAGATTGGGGTAACCCTTTCCCCCTTCCTATCCTATACCCTTAACACCCATACCTTCCGGGAATTCGTGGATGGGGATTCAGATTACTCCGGCAACGAACTGACCGGGGTTCCGGCCCACCGGGTTTACTCGGGGGTGTTGGTCAATTCGGACCTCGGGTGGTATTGGAACGGCAATTACCAGTATGTGGATGCCATCCCCCTGACGGACAGTAATACGCTATACAGCGACCCATACCACCTGGTTAATATGCAGGCAGGGTTCCGAACCGGGTGGGGTGAACATCTTAGCCTGGGCATTGAATTAGGGGTAAACAACCTGTTCGACACCCTGTATGCCAGCTCAGTGCTGATCAACGCCACCAGCTTCGGAGGTGCCGAACCCCGATATTACTATCCGGGCAATGGGCGTAACTTCTACACCGGTATCCTGTTTCTTTACGAATTCTAAACAGACGCCTTTTTCAACCACTCTTTCACATCCACCTCCCTGTGAATTTCTCCTGAGAGGGAATTGATCGGAACGCGTTTCTGTTCCATGCTATCCCGATAGCGCAGGGTCACCGTCCTGTCTTCCAGGGTCTGATGGTCCACCGTTATGCAGAATGGAGTGCCTGCGGCATCCTGCCGGCGGTATCGGCGGCCGATGGCATCCTTTTCATCGTACTGCACCATGAATTCCCATCTGAGTTCCTCTATGATCTCATGGGCCAGCTCGGGCAGGCCATCCTTCTTGACCAGGGGAAGGACCGCAGCCTTTACAGGTGCAAGGACCGCCGGAAGCCTTAGCACGGTTCTGGTGGTCCCGTCTTCAAGGGTTTCTTCCCTCAGCGAATTCGAGAAAACTGCCAGGAACATGCGGTCCAGCCCTATGGAAGTCTCAACGACATATGGCACGTAGTGCTCCCCGAGTTCCGGGTCAAAGTACTGAAGCTTTTTACCGGAATATTTTTCATGATTGGCAAGGTCGAAATCCGTCCGGGAGTGGATCCCTTCCAGTTCCTTGAATCCAAAAGGAAACCTGAATTCAATATCAGCAGCAGCATCCGCGTAGTGTGCGAGCTTTTCGTGGTCGTGGAAGCGGTACTCCGATTCGCCCATGCCGAGGGACAGGTGCCACTTCATGCGGGCGTCCTTCCAGTACTCATACCATTTTTTCTGTTCTCCGGGGCGGATAAAGAACTGCATCTCCATCTGCTCAAATTCGCGCATCCGGAAGATGAATTGCCTGGCCACGATTTCATTTCGGAAGGCCTTCCCGACCTGGGCAATACCAAAAGGTATTTTCATGCGCCCGGATTTCTGCACGTTCAGAAAGTTCACGAAAATCCCCTGAGCTGTTTCAGGCCTCAGATACACCTCCATGGAAGAGTCTGCGGTAGCACCCAGGCGGGTGCCGAACATCAGGTTGAATTGCTTGACGTCTGTCCAGTTCCGGGATCCGGAAATGGGACAGGCAATTTCCAGTTCTTCTATCAGGGCCTTGACATCTGCGAGGTCTTCGCTTTCTAGGGACCTGGCCATACGCGTTAAGACTTCGTCTGCCTGTTCCCGGTATTTCAAAACCCTCAGGTTTGTACTGACAAACTGCTCCCGGTCAAAGGCATCTCCGAATCTCTTTGCGGCCTTGGCAATCTCTTTCTCCGCCTTTGCCTCGAGTTTGGCTGCAAAATCCTCGATAAGCACATCGGCCCTGTAGCGTTTTTTGGAGTCTTTATTATCTATGAGCGGATCGTTGAACGCATCTACGTGCCCCGAAGCCTTCCAGGTTGTCGGATGCATGAAAATAGCCGCATCGATACCGACGATGTTCTCATGGAGCTGTACCATGGCTCGCCACCAGTAATCCCGTATATTCTTTTTCAGTTCCGCCCCGTTCTGGGCGTAATCGTATACAGCGCTGAGCCCGTCGTAAATTTCGCTGGACTGCACCACATACCCATACTCCTTGGCATGGGATATTACCTTTTTAAAATCGTCTTCTTGATTTGCCATTGGGCAAAAATAGGATATCTGCCAAAACTTCGATCTCCTATTTCAGTCGAAATTCCGAAGTAGAAAGCAATTTTTCATCCTCAAAAACATTGAGGGTGTAAATGCCGGATTCGAGCTCACCTTCAGGGACGGTAATGAAATCGCAGACATTCATCTGCTCTCCTGTAAATATCAGCTCCACTTTTTTGCTGTAGATATTCCCGTTCACGGTAACCAGTCTGGCATTGTCCTCGATTATGCTCATATCTGGCCCCAGAAACTGCAGGTAAATGACCTTCTCCTCCATGTTTACATTCGGGTTCCCCCTGACAGTCACACATCCCCGAAGCTTGACAATTGAAGAAGCCTTGTTGGACTTTATCGGCCTTTCCCTCCTGATTCGAAATCCGTCGCCCTGCGGATTTTCCATGCTCAGATAGCTCTTTCTCCTGAGTTCCAGGCTGAGTTCCTGGTTCTTCTGGCGCAGGAGTTCCTCGGCTGCCGCAAGAGAGGAAGTCTTTCCTTTGAGGTCCTCCAGCATTTCCCTGGTCTGCTCGTACTTCTGGGCCAGTTCCCTGTTATTGAATTGCAGCTCCTGGTTCTTAAGTTTGATGCTTACATACCTGGCCTCCAGGACCCTGAGTTCTTTACGGTATTCCTTGAGTTTGCTGATGTTGAAATTTAGCCGGCCCACGGAGTCTATAAGCTGTTCGACCCGGTTGCGGCTTTCCTCCAATTCGATTTCGTTGACTTCATTGAGGGCGAGTAACCGGTCCACCTCAGAACGCATCAGGGTGAGGTCCTTGATCAGAAGGGTGCGCTCCTCCTCCAGGTAAGTGATCTGCTGACGGGACTGGGCGTAGCTGTAATAAAACGCAATAAGGATCCCTATGATCACCGCGATCAGGGTTACAAAGATGATCCTGTTGTTAAAATTGGTGTCCTGGAGGTTCATTAAGCGTTGGCCGGGAGGCGGTTAGATAGATGGTTTCGAATCTCTCAAAAATACTAAATGATGTAAACACCTTCGTGGTGCCAAAGACCTGTTTTGGATGTAATGCCGTTTTATATCGGGGAGAGCATCTGCTATGTGCATTTTGTCGAAATGAATTACCCCTCACCGAATACAACTTTTCGGCAGAAAATGCCGCAGATCGCCTTTTTTACGGACATTCCGGGGTTCGCAAGGCCGCTGCCCTGTTTTTTTACCATCAAAACGGGATGGTGACGCAACTGATCCACGGTCTCAAATACAGGGGAATGGAGCAAATCGGATCCTTTTTTGGCAAGTGGTATGGCGCGCTTCTGAGCAGGGACACGGGCCTTGGGGCAATAGATTATGTGCTCCCGGTACCCCTTCACCGGAAAAAGGAAAGAAAGCGAGGCTACAACCAGTGTACCCGGTTTGGGTTGGAACTGGCCCGGGCCCTGGGAGGTGAATTTTCAGCAACTTTGCTGGTCCGGGAAAGATCCTCCCGAACTCAAACAGTCAAAAACCGCTGGCATCGCTGGAAGGGGACAAGAGGGGCATTTATTGCCCAGTCCCCGGAAGATCTGGAGGGGAAACGAATTCTCCTGGTGGATGATGTCATTACCACAGGTGCCACGCTCGGAGCCTGTTGTGAGGCATTAGATCATATCCCGCACGGGGGAATCTATATCGCAGCCATGGCGATGGTTCCCTAGTTGCCAACTTCTTCAAATTAATTGTTTCTTTGTGGTTGCAAAAGAGGTGTTATGGACTTTTTCCGCCGGGTACTGGCCACTGTGTTTGCCCTATGTGCCCTTCTTGCGCTCAGCGATTGTGGCCGGAGGGGTAGCCCTTCCGGGGGGCCGAAGGATGAAACCCCGCCGGTCCTGATTAAGGCGGATCCCCCGAACAAGACTACCGGTTTCAATACGGACAGGATCCGTTTGTATTTTGACGAGTACATCCGCCTTGAAAATGTACTGAACCAGCTCATAGTCTCCCCGCCCCTGAAAAACCAACCGCAGATAACCCCTATGGGGGGTGCCCGAAAGTATGTCGAGATTATCCTAAAGGACACCCTGCTTGAGAATACCACCTACACCCTAAACTTCGGTCAGAGTGTGGTGGACAACAACGAGGGAAATCCAAATAATTTTCTGACCTATGTGTTCTCAACCGGGGATTATATTGATTCCCTTTCTCTTTCCGGGGCCGTCGCCGACGGGTTTAACCGGAGTCCTGACCCATTTATCAGCGTAATGCTTTATGAGGCAGACACGGCCTATACGGATTCTACGGTTTACAGGCAGCCCCCCTATTACATTACCAATACCCTAGATAGCGCGGTCACCTTTCGGCTGGAAAACCTCAAGGCAGGCGCCTATCACCTGATAGCCATTAAGGACGAGGGCAGGAATAATGTATTTGATCCATCGGCGGATAAGGTCGGTTTTGTCGCTGATACGGTGATCCTGCCCACGGACTCAGTTTTTCAGCTGCGGCTGTTCAGGGAAATTCCCAGCTACGGTGTTCTTCCGCCTTCATTTGCGGCCTCCAACAGAATTGTATTCGGATATAACGGGGCCGAAATTCCGGAGGTGTCCCTGCTGACCCAACTCCCCGACAGTGTCAGGACACTACTGGTAAAAGAACCGGGGAAGGATAGCCTGAATCTTTGGTTTACCCCGTTTAGTGCGGATTCCCTGATATTTGAAGTCAGGCACCCGAAGATTGAGACCCTTGTGGACACCTTTAGCCTGAAACCAGTCAACGCCACCCGTGATACGCTGACCTTTTCATGGAGTCCCAGCAGGGTACTGAATTTTACAGACACCGTCTTCCTCAATGCTACAATTCCCCTCAGGTCCATTGACACCTCTCTGTTTCGCATGATGGATGCAGACAGCCTGCCCGTGGCCCTTGAGTCGCAACTGGACACCTCGCAGAACAGGGTCCGGCTTGATTTTCCCAAGGACCCTAATAAAACTTATTTCATTGAGATCCTTCCCGGAGGGATCAGTGATTTTTTCGAATCCGCCAATGACACCCTAAGAACCCGTTGGGGAACCGGAAGCCCCGCAGATTACGGGAATCTGCGAATGAGCCTGCAGGGTACGCCGCGCTTCCCCCTGATCGTAGAACTGATCGGCCAGAAAAACGAACTTGTCCGAAGCAAGTATCTGACAGGGTATGAAGAAGTGGAATTTCCCTATCTCAATCCAGGGAATTATCGGGTTCGCATCATTTTTGATGCCAACCAAAACGGGAAATGGGATACGGGGAGCTTCCTTGAAAAAAAACAGCCGGAACGGGTTATTTATTATCCCGGAGCCATTGAAATGAGAGCCAATTGGGAGAAGGTGGAAACCTTTATAATTCAAGGGTGAACCGGTCCTGGTCCTGAAGAAAGCGCAAGGAGTCCCGCGTGGTTTGCAAATGGGACTTACTCAGGGATACCCTTAGTATTTCTTCCCCCTTAGAGAATGCCATTCGGTTGCCCAGACTGTCATAGGCAGCCGTATGCCCGCTGTAGGTAAGGTTATTCGGATCCGATCCCACCCGGTTTACCCCCAGCACATAAGCCATATTTTCAATGGCCCTCGCCTGAAGCAGGGAATCCCAGGCTGAAACGCGCGGGCTGGGCCAGTTTGCCACGTAGATCAGGACATCGTATCCGTCCGTATTGCGGGACCATACGGGAAACCTGAGGTCATAGCAGATCAGCGGGCAAATGGCAAACCCCCTGAAATTGACCTGCAGACGCTCCGTTCCCCGGGTGTATACCCCGTCTTCTCCGGCCAGGGTGAACGTATGCCTTTTGTCGTACAGCTGATAACTCCCGTCAGGCATGGCAAAGACCAGCCGATTGTAATACCTCCCCCCCTCAGGGACAACCGTACTGCCAGTCACGGCAGCGTTTGCAAGGAAAGCCTGTTCCAGCATCCATTCGAGGGTGCGTTGCCCTTCTTCCGCGGGAATGTTCTGCGGCTTCATCGTAAATCCTGTAGTAAACATCTCCGGGAGCACAATCAGGTCAACTGTCCCTGCAAGGGGCCCCAGCAAATTGGCGAAATGCCGGCGGTTTTCTTCAGGATTCTCCCAGATCAGGGCAGACTGCACAAGGGCTGTTTCCATAGCAGACAG
>SBFL01000231.1 GCA_006227965.1 Bacteroidota bacterium
CGAATAATGCAAACAGCAGGGGAGGCTTCAGGTCCCAGAGCTCGGTATACGGGAGGTTTCCTTCCACCAGGGATTGGGCCAGAAGAATGAAGGTGCTTTCATCCCGGTCGATATAATCCCTGAAGAAAAATGGAAAACGAATCCAGAAGGCAAGCAGCAAAAACCATAGTCCATGAACCCATGTCGCTGATTTAAAAACCAGGGAATGAACCTTTAAGATCAATTTTTGCAGCATGAGCCTAATAAAGTTTATTTCTCATCTTTGCAATATAGAAAAACAAAGAGAGGAAAAACAGCAGCTTTGAAGAACCTTTCCGTACGCGATCAAAAGTACATCTGGCACCCCCTCCCCACTTTTTTAAGAGGTTTCTTACCTTTGGAAATTAAACCCGATTAGGCCGTGTATCTCAAAGAAGTCCCAAGAGTTTCCCGGATATCCAAGGAGGCATTTCTAAATGACTATTTTAAACCACAGCTACCTGTGGTTATGGAGAAGGCCATTGAGGATTGGCCCGCCTATTCCAAGTGGAGTCTGGACTATATAAAACAGGTGGCTGGGGATAAAATGGTTCCGCTTTACGATGACCGGCCGGTGGATTACAAGGAAGGTTTTAACGAGCCCCACGAAAGGATGCGCATGGCAGACTACATAGATTTGCTGAAACGCGAGCCAACGCGCTATCGAATTTTCCTTTGGAATATCCTTAAGGAGGTACCCCAGCTTCAGCAGGATTTCGAATACCCTGATTTTGGCCTCCGACTTATGAAAAGCCTGCCGATGCTTTTTTTTGGAGGGGAGAACTCCCATACCTTTATGCATTACGACATCGATCTGGCCAATATTTTTCATTTCCACTTTGAAGGCCAGAAAGAGATCCTGCTGTTTTCTCAGGCAGAAAACAGGTTTCTTTACCGGATCCCACATTCTTTGATAACCCATGAAAGCATAGATTTTGCGGATCCGGACCTGAACCAATGGCCTGGTCTCAAACACACAAGGGGGTTTAAAACCCGCCTGGAGCACGGGGAAGTCCTGTATATGCCCGAAGGGTATTGGCATTACATGCGGTATATTTCCCCCGGATTCTCCATGAGCCTGCGGGCTATCGCCAGAAACCCCAGGAATCTCAGCAAGGCGCTTTACAATGTCTTTGTTATGAGGCATTATGACAACCTGATGCGCAGGGTGCGGGGCCAGAAATGGATTGACTGGAAAAATGAGCAGGCCATTGAAAGGACCCATAAACATTTGGACAGTTCTGCCCAGCATCCCCAAAAGACGCAGATTAACCAGATAGGGCCAAACATAAAATAATACGGAATTAGCAGCGAGCTGTATGCACCTTGTACCTGTGGCCTCCATGGCCGACGAAAAAAAATTTATCGATCTTCCGGTCTTTCTCTACAGAAACCACAGGACATGGATCCGTCCCCTGGACTCTGATATCCGGGCTGTTTTTGACACCCAGGAGAACAAAGCCTTTAATCAGGGGGTCTGCAGGCGCTGGATTCTGGAAGAAGCCGGCCGTACCATCGGCAGGGTCGCGGCTTTTATAACAAAGCATTCCGGAGATGGGGAAGATGACGGGGCTGCATCCGGGATCGGCTTTTTTGAGTGTGTTGATGATCAGCAGGCCGCCAATATCCTTTTTAATGCGGCCAGGGAGTGGTTGTCCGACCAGGGAGCGACCTATATGGATGGTCCGGTCAATTTCGGCAGACGTGACAAATGGTGGGGGCTGCTTACCAAAGGATTCGACCTGGAACCGAACTATCAATGCAACTACAACTTCCCCTACTATCAGAACCTTTTTGAGAATTACGGGTTTCAGACGTATTATGAGCAGTACACCTTTCTGAAACAGGTACAGGAACCGCTGAGTCGGAGGCTGGAGTACAAAGCCCAGCTCGTGGAGGCAGATCCGGCCTACACCTTTGAACATCTGAGGATATCGGAACTGGACAGGTTTACCTCTGATATTATCGAAGTATACAATAAGGCCTGGGTGAAGCACGAGGGGGTCAAGCCGCTTTCCATGGAACAGGGGAAGGCCATTATAGAAAGGCTCAAGCCGATACTTGATGAAAAAGTTATCTGGATCGCTTATTACCTCAAAAAACCTGTGGCGATATTCCTGTGTATCCCGGAGGTGAACCAAATCCTGAAACACGTTAACGGCAGGCTTAACCTGTGGGGGAAGCTGCAATTTTTCTTTAGAAAGAAATTAGGAGGCAAAAGGAAGCTCCTGGGGATGGTCTTTGGGGTTGTACCGGAGCACCAGGGCAGGGGTGTGGACGGAGCCATCATACATACAATGGCCAGAGTCCTGCAGACGGAGAAGAACTACGAAATACTGGAAATGAGCGGTATAGGAGACTTCAATCCGAAAATGATCTTGGTGGTACGGCAGGTGGGAGGGTCCGTTTGCAAGGTTCACACTACTTACCGGTACCTCTTTGACCGAAACCAGCCCTTTGAACGGATGAAACCCATCCGATAATATTCAGGAAGTTTGGGCAGGCTCACCCTGCTTACGGTCTGGAGGCATCGTGCCGAAAACGCGGTCCCACAACGTGTTTGAAACTCCGAAAGCCTTATCCGGATACCGATAGTGATGCAGGCTGTGGTGCATCCAGAGTTTTTTGAATCGCCTGGGGGGACGCATCACGTGTGTAGCCCTGTGCACGAAAGAATACATAAGGTATCCTGAAAAGAAACCCGGGAAAAATCCAAAGGTTAGCTCTGAAAAGCCGGCTATCCAGAAGATCACATAGAAAAATCCGAAAAGTACGGATGCCATTAGCAGCCCCGGAACCGGAGGCATCAACAGGCGTTCCTCATCCCGGGGAAACTTGTGGTGCGATCCATGCATGATGAAATGGAATCGCTGTGACCATTTGGCTTCTGTAACCCAGTGAAAAAGGTACCTGTGTAGCATGTACTCAGCAAAGGTCCAGAAAAATATACCGATTGCGAACAAGCCGGCAACGGCCCAAGGAGATAATCCAATATAATTAATGGCCAGTACAACAAGACCTATGATGGTGATTCCGTATACAATGATGTTTTGTACGGGGTTCGTTTTCGTAAGGCTCTCCAGGAATGGGTTTTTGAAAATACGCGCCTGTCCGTGCTGGAATTCCGTAGTCACTTTTGGTTTCATCTCCCTGCGAATTTGGAGGTCAAAATTACAAAAAAACAGAAATAAAACTCCCGGAGTTACCTGGTTTGTTAATCCTGGCCAGATCGGAGCCCTGTAGATTACCCTAGGATTCCTTCTCGAGTTCTCTCACTTTGTCCATGATTTTGTCGAACTCCCAACCCCTGTAAAGGAGGTAGTCAGAAAATTTGCGTAATTTTTTTTGACGATCTCCCTCCCCCGATAGTTGCTCCCAGCGCTTTTCTGAGAGGGCACTGAAGACATCATCAGCCTCTTCCGGCAGGATTTCCCCCAGCGCTTTTTGTATTAGGTAGTCCGAGATTTCGCGCAATTTCAACTCCCGTCGTATACGCGTTTTTCCCCAGCCTTTCTGAAGGAGTTTTCCCCTTGAAAATGCCTTTGCAAAGCGCGCTTCATTGAGGAAGCCTTCCTGGATCAGGTGGACGACGATCGAATCGATGGCTTCCGGGATCATTCCCATGGATTCCAGCCTTGCCACCACTTCCTGGTGACAGCGCTCCCGGTAGGCACAGAAACCCTCCATGCGCCTCCGGGCTTCTTCCAGGGTATAGGTTTTTCTTCCAGCAAATCCCATGGTTACTTACTTGAACAATATCTGAATTTCCTTGCCGGAGCATTTGAGAACCCCGGGGTAATTTTCCGGTCTTATGACCTCTTCCCCTTTGACTATTTCAACTGAAGCCCCGTCAGATGGGTCCACATGCAGCAGTATCTGCCAGTCTTCCCTGTCCTGCAGGATCTGTATCATCTTCCTTCCGTCATCCCTTATCCGGTAGAAGACCGAGATGCGGTTTTCGCCCACCATGACATTTTCAAGGGTAGCCTGATCCCACGAGGTGGGCATTTGAGGGCGTATGCGGATCTCTTTTCTCGAGGCCATAGGTTCGATCCCAAAAAATTGCCGGACAATGGGAATGGCGAAACTGTAGATGTTCCAGGCCTGTACGATCATCCCGTAATCAGGGGACACCTCGTACATGCTTCCGGGCAGGGCATAACTAAAACTACGCGTCATGCGGTGAAGGTAATCCAATGCCTGGTCGGGGTTTCCGTAGTTGTTCTCTGCCACGGCCAGCACCCCGGTGGGCAGGGTCATCACGGCACCCGTATAGGAAAAAACCTTGCCCCCCTTAAAGGAGCCCTCATCCTGTCCTGCGGTTTCATCCCGATCTATGCCCGTGACGAAAACCCCGAAAGGATTGGTGAATTTGCGGGCTGTTACCAGGGCCTTTGAGGCCTTTTGTGGATCTGCAATTCCCATTTCCATCGGGGTGTTTACCACCCAGTTGTGATGCAGGACAAAGGGTTTCAAGGTGTCTTTTCCTGTATCTTTCAGAATTCCTTCCCGTGTTTTTTCGAGTTCTTCCACCGCCCAGGGCTTGTCCAGGGTGTCTGCCCGTATTATGGCATCCTCTATCAGCCGGAGCGCCTGTGAATTGGTACCCATGAAATCAGCATAAGAAGCGAATTCCTCAGACCAGAATTCCCGGTTGATCTTCTCCTTAAGCTCTAAGGCTTTTTGATGGTATCCCTCCGCCAGGGTATCCTCCCCCAGTTCAGTTGCGATTAAGGAGGCATGTGTAAATGCCGTCTGTGTATAGGCAGCTACATCGATCATTTCGCTGTCCAGGCCATGTATTTCCATCATACCGAAGCCGTCAGGGAAGCCGTTTTTGTTCCCGTCATTTTCTTGCATTAGCCAGGAAAGGCCTTTTCGGATCGTAGGGAAGTACTTCCTGAGAAAGTCCCTGTCGCCGTTCCATTTATAAATGTGCCAGATCAGGCTGGCGAACTGGGGTGTTTCATTAATGTTCCCGGGGTTGAAGACAGCCCCATTCGTAGACATTTCATGGATGATGCGCCCGTTGCCATTCACTGCCTCAGAGACGCTGTCCAGCAGGTGGATGGTTTCATAGACGGCATCCCGCTGTCCGATAGCCATATACCCCTGCAGGGCGTATTCACTGTCTACCCCAAACCACCATGGATAGTCGGGGATGCCTGCCACGATGCCGCGGCCTATCCCCGGTACCTCGCGGATCAGCCAGTCACAATTGTACTTGAGCCATTCGAAGGTTTGATTAAGCGCCGAATCCGGAGTTTCAAGCCGGGTCTGGGACGCCAAAACGGCGTAGCGATCCCGTTTGGCGGCCAGTAGTTTATCTGCATTCTGAAGGATGTTTGAATAGGTGTTCCCTGCCGCTGCCTGCGAGATGTGGGACCCGGCTATGGCAAAACGGAGGGCAACGCTTTTTCCAGCGGGAATACTGAGGTTGTAGGTGATTTCAGATGAGATCCCGTTCCCCTGGTATTCTGGGCTCCTCAATGAATGCGAATCACCGGGGCTCTCAGAGCCGTAAATCACAAACCAGGGATTCAAGGAGTCTTTCGCTATCCAGGCATTCAATGCTGTGTCATAGACCGCATGGTCCTTTCCATCCGTCATTTCAGTCCTTTCCCCCAGCCAGGTAGGGCGCAGGTCCGGATGCCCTGCAAATCCGAAATCAAGGCTGGTATCTGCATCCCCGGTATTTTGGAGGACATACTCCAATACCAGGCCCTCTAACCCGTCAGGGACAAACTGCCACCGTTCAATGCGAAGGTCGGGAGAATGCAGCTCATATTCATGTCGGCCGGCCATGGGATAATTGGTAAATCGGCGGGCTTTTTCCAGAGGGATCCTGGTGCCCTTTATAACCAAAAAAGCATCAAAACCATCCATCAACTTTACAGGATGGTTCCAGATACCTCCCATTTCCCCTTTGATGTGCCATCCGAGCTCCGGGAAACTCCCATCCTGGTGGCCCACCATATAGACCCGGTCCCCGGCTGTTACAAAGGGGGTGCTGAGGTATGTTTGCCTGCCCGAAATGGACGGGGCCTCTGAAA
>SBFL01000198.1 GCA_006227965.1 Bacteroidota bacterium
CGGATGACCTGCTCCACATAGACCCCGCCGCTTTTTTCCATCTCGTAATCTGCCGGGGTGGCACTCACGTAGATCACCTGGTTTTGT
Organism: Bacteroidota bacterium; assembly: GCA_006227965.1. Classification (GTDB taxonomy): domain Bacteria; phylum Bacteroidota; class Bacteroidia; order Flavobacteriales; family Flavobacteriaceae; genus Robiginitalea. The sequence goes on from SBFL01000198.1 coordinate 88, forward strand.
AGGGCTTCGAATTCTTCGAATTTCAAGGGGCGGTTGTCCATGGCGGCCGGGAGCCTGAATCCGTAGTCCACCAGGTTTTCCTTTCGGGATCGGTCCCCTCCGTACATTGCGTGAACCTGCGGAATGGTCACGTGGCTTTCATCCACCACCATCAGGTAATCGTCCGGAAAATAATCCAGCAGGCAAAACGGACGGGTACCCGGCTCCCTTCCGTCCAGGTACCTGGAGTAATTTTCTATACCGGAACAGTAGCCCAGCTCCCGGATCATCTCCAAATCAAAATTAGTCCGCTCCTCCAGCCTCTTTGCCTCCAGGGGTTTTCCGATCTCTTTGAAATAGGCAACCTGCTTGGTGAGGTCATCCTGTATCTGGTGGATGGCATTCTGCAGGATGTCCGGGGAGGTCACAAACATGTTGGCCGGGTAGATGGTCAGGGTTTCATATTCCTCCAGCACCGTATTGTTGTAGGGGTCAAAGGATTCGATTTCCTCAATTTCATCCCCGAAGAAATGGATGCGGTAGGCGTGGTCTGCATAACTCGGAAAAATGTCCACCACATCCCCTTTTACGCGGAAATTCCCGTTCCGGAATTCCGCGGTGGTCCTTGAATAGAGGCTTTGCACAAGCAGGTGCAGCAATTTGGTGCGCGGCAGGGCCTGGTCCCTTTGCAACCGGATGACGTTCTTTTTGAATTCCACCGGATTTCCGATCCCGTAAAGGCAGGATACGGAGGCCACCACCAGCACATCCCTGCGTCCCGATAGGAGGGAGGAGGTGGCGCTGAGCCGTAGTTTTTCGATATCCTCGTTGATGGAGAGGTCCTTCTCGATATAAAGGCCCGTGGTGGGGATATAGGCCTCTGGCTGGTAGTAATCATAGTAGGAGACAAAATACTCAACGGCATTTTCAGGGAAGAACATCTTGAACTCCGAATACAATTGCGCCGCCAGGGTCTTGTTGTGTGCCAGCACCAGGGTGGGGCGCTGTACTTCCTGAATCACGTTGGCCACGGTAAAGGTCTTCCCGGATCCCGTCACCCCGAGCAGGGTCTGATAGCGATCCGCCTCGCGGATCCCGCGACTCAACTGGTCAATCGCCTGGGGCTGGTCCCCGGTAGGGGTGAAGTCGGAAACAACCTTGAATTTCATGTCCCAAAAATACGAAATGAGGGCCCAAAGGGAAGGGCTCCGGGAAAAATACTATCGCTTCAGGCTGAAATGCCCCCGGATCTCCTGGTTATTGTTGTTGATAGCCCGAAACCAGTAATCAGAAGCCGGCATGGGCCTACCGTTAAAGGTGCCATCCCATCCTGCGGTTTGCGGATCCACCTGTGCGAGCAGGTTCCCGAAACGGTCGAAAATAAACAGCCGGCGTATGGGGCTGACCCCCGAGGGAGGAAGGATAAACTGCCAGAAATCGTTGATCCCGTCCCCATTTGGGGTAAAGAATTTGGGAAAGCCTTCCAGGGTGAGGTCAGGTTCCACAAGGACCTCTGTGACCCCACATCCGTTTCGGTCCCTTACAAAAACCCGGTAGTTGCCCAGGGGCAGGCCGGAAAAACGGTTGCTGTCCTGATAAGGGCCCTCCGGATCGTTCAGGGCAAATTCGTAGTCCCCGATCCCGCTCACGGTAACTTCAATAGTGAGTACCCCGACTCCGAGATCCACATCCGTCTCTTCGATAATAGCGGGTTCGGACTGGGTAACCGAGAAAATCCGGGAGGAGGCGCATTCCACAGAAACACCCGATGGATCTGAGATCTCGTTGTAAATTTCCAGACGGTATTCACCCGGGCCGGGCGGTGTAAAAACAGGGCCCTGTTCCAGCAGGACTTCCCGGTTCTGGTTTTCGATGCCGTACCACCGGTAGCCGTCTGCCTGATCTGTCGAGGTAATGGGTTCAATGGCCCCAATGGAGCAGATACCGACGGTTTCCGGAAAATTCAGTTCTGGGCTGAAATCAATCAGGTTTCCATCAGGGTCGAAGAAGGGACCACAACCCAATAGGGTGAAGAAGCTGGTAGTGTCACAATTCAGTGCTTCCCCGGCAATGTTATAGGGTACAATCGTCACAAAGTACTGGCGGTTGGGTTCAAAATCAATAACCCCGGTTTCTGTTTGGTTTCCAAAATCTGCATTATTCAGAATATCACTCTGAGAGGGGGAGGTCCCGATAGAGACCCGGTACCCTTCTGCCCCTGTAACCTGCGTCCACCTGATTCTCGGAGAAAGCGGGATGTCGAATTCCCCGTCTGACGGGTACAGAATGGAACTGCATTCGGGAAGCGTTGCCAACGGCCCCGTGGTAAATCGGAATTCTTCACAGCCATCGGCAGGGCCCAACCTGTTTTCCGGGATGATGCGTACAAAGACCTCTGTTTCTTCGGGCCAGTCAAAGGAGGGATCGAAAGTTAGGCCATCCGTGACAAGTGCATTATTCAAAAGATCTGTCCCCCCGGGAGAGGTCCCGGCCGAGATCCGATAACTCGTTGCCGTGGCACTGTAGCTCCATCGAAGATCTGATTGCACGGGCACATTTACCTGCCCGTCAGCAGGGCTAATCATTTCGGTGCATTCCGGAGGAGATGTAAAGCTTTGGGTATTGAAGCTGTAGGTATCGCAGAGCTGGTCGCCGGTAAGCCTGTTGAAAATGTAAAGCTCCACAAAGATGGTGCTGTTTTCAGGAAGCCCCTGGGTAGGCGTATAAAAGGTATCCAGCCCGGTGGATGTCAACGTTTGAATTTCTGAGCCGCCAGGGGTGGTTCCCAGCCGAATCTTATAGGAGGTGATCCCCAAAACCTCAGTCCAGGTCAGGGTAACATCCACAGGAACGAAATCCCCATCTTCGGGAAAGACCGGAACGGGACATTCCTGAGCCGCCCCGGCCAGACCCAAAAGGAAGCCGCTCAGACATAGCAATTTCTTCAGCATTTCCATAACCGCAGGAAGGGAAAAATACGAATTTACCTTCAATCAGCGGTTTAAATCGGATGAAGGGCAGGGTATGGATGACAGGAGGTCGGACGTAGGGGGCTAGAGGTCCCTGCGTTTCAGCAGGGCATAGGACCAGTAAACAAAGAGGGCGGTCCAGGCGAGTACCAGCAGGACCTCGTACCAGTGGACGGCATAATTCAACTCGATTTTTTCCCCGATCTGGTCGGCCACCGACTGTACGGCATTCAGGCGGGTAACAGGCTCTTTGATCAGGTTGGCCATGCTTTCCAGGGGAAGGAAGCTTTTAATGATCTTGGCTGTATCCCAGGAAACAAATTTCCAGCCGAGGATGCCGAAAATCACCTGCTCCAGGATGGCCCAGATGATCAGGAATCCGAGGGCAAAGGCCGAACGTTTCACAAGGATCCCGAGGAAGAGACAGAAACTGAAAAAACCGACCAACTTCACGAAGAACGCCAGAAGGAATTCCAGGTCGGAAAAGACGATGGAGAGCTCGTTGTAATCGGAATACACACCGCCCAGGATGAGGGAAACCACAAAGACAAACAGGGTGGAGATTCCCGCAAATACGAGAACCGTTACGAACTTGGATGCAATGAACTCCTTTTTGGAAAGTCCGTCGATGAGGTTCTGTTTGATCGTTTTGTTGCTGTATTCATTGGACATCATCGACACAATGACAATGGCCAGAAAAAGCTTGAAAATGGCGGCTACATAAGTATTGAAATGCCAGATGTACGGGAAGTTGAAGATACCCTGTTCGGCGAGGTGGAACTGAATGGGCCCGATGTCGAATTTAATGGCAGCTATCAATGCGATGGAGGTAAGCAGCGCAAAGTAGGCGAGGATCAGAAACCGGCTCGAGCGGTTGTTCCAGAGTTTGATGTATTCTATTTGTAGCAGTCGTTTCATAATTGGAGGAAGGGGGTGTCTTTAAACCTACTGGTTGTTGGTTATGGCCAGGAATTGTTGTTCCAGACTTTCCTTGCGCTTGATCAGATGGGAGAGCACGATTTTGTTCTTAAAACATAGCTCGTTCAGGGCCCCGGCTTCCATAGGTTCATTCAGATAGGCTATAAGCAGGTCGTTTTCGGTTTCAACATGGGAGAAACTGCCGTGTTTTTCCAAAAATAGCCGCAACCCTTCGGCATCTTCGGTCCGTAGCTCGAAGTACCCATGACTTGCCAGCATTCCATCCACCGTACCATCATAGAGGTTTTCACCCTTTCGCAGGATGACTACATGGGAACAGACCTTTTCCACCTCGTCCAGCAGGTGAGAAGCCAAAAGAATGGTAGTCCCCTCGGAGGCAATTTTTTTTATCAACTCCCGGATCTGGTGGATCCCCTGAGGATCCAGGCCGTTGGTCGGCTCGTCCAGGATTAGAATTTCGGGGTCATTTAAAAGGGCCGAGGCAATGGCCAGACGTTGCTTCATCCCCAGGGAAAAGGTCCTGAATTTGCTGCCTCGCCGCTCCCACAGCCCGACCAGTCTTAATTTTTCTTCGATCCGGTCCTCTGGCACCTCCTTGATTTTGCATACCAGCTTCAGGTTTTGCAGAGCGGACATGTAGGGGTAAAAGTTAGGCCTTTCGATTATGGCCCCGACCTTTTTCAGGGCCTGGTGGGTGGAGGTGTTCCCGTCAAACCAGCTGAAGGAACCCGAGGTTCGGTTTACTACGTTGAGCACGATGCCCAGCGTTGTTGATTTACCGCTTCCATTGGGGCCCAGGAGGCCATAGACGTTGCCCTTTTCTATGGTAAAGGAAAGGTTTTTAACTGCGGTAAGGGGTCCGAACCTCTTGGTGAGATTGTTGACGGTCAGTATGGTTTCCAAAGGAACTGTTTTTGTCTGGGGTTTCCTTAATTGTCGATATAATCCGTAATTTGTTACAAAGTTATCTTAAAATACCTGGATGATGTCCGAAGAACGCATGATGTCGAAAAAGAAGCCGGCTTATCCCGTAAGTCCTGCCCTGGAGGCCTATCTGGGTGAATTCAGCCGCAAGATTGAAATCCCCATATTCTATGAGGATTTGCTGAGGTTTTCCGGGTCTGTGGTGGTCTACGATTCAAATGAAAAGGACACGCTGTGGGTGCGCGTCTTCTATTCGGATACAGAGCGGGAAGAGATCGATCTAGGCCTTAAAAAGGTATATTCCATCCTTCACTCGGACGGCAGTGACCGTATTTTCCAGTACCTGAATGTGGATGCCGTGGATTTTTGCACTTTCGGGAATTCAAAGCCCTTCAGAATCAAGGTCCGAAACATCCTCAATGACAACTTCATCTATTTCTACGTCAAGAAAACGGATGCCTCCCGAATATACGGCCTGGAACTTGAGCATTTGCTTTCGCCCTATAACCTGCATTTCCTGGTCTACAAGGGGACCCTGATCGAGGAGCATATTGCCGGGATACCCGGGGATGTTTTCATCAAGGAGATGCTGCCTGCCTGTTCGGAATCAGAAAAGGCTCAGCTCGCCAAAGAATTCGTAAAATTCAATGAAAGGTGTATGATCCGGCTGCTCGGGGATATGCGCTCCTACAACTACGTCATCGTCCCTATGATAGATTTTGACCATGTGGTATACCGGATTCGCGCCATTGATTTTGACCAGCAGAGTTTTGAGGGGAAACTCCGGATCTACCGTCCGCAATTTTTCAAGGAAAACCTCACCATGGTGAATATGGTAAGGGATAAGTTATTACGGGACTCCGTGGACCAGTACAAGGTGGAGGAGCGTTCCATTATTGCAAAGCGCATCCTCAGTTCCGGGGACCGCCTCCGCAAACTCGTGGATATCGCCCGCAAGGATACCATTTCGCTGCCTGAGAACGTGGAGCGCCTCAAAAAAGAGATTTACGACCTGACCCATGACCTGCATTTCAAGAAATGTCAGCGTATGGGCGAAATCCTTGACCTGGCTCTTGATTTCGTCCGGCGCAACTATGAGGATGTAAGCATGAAGCAGATCATCACCAAGAAGATCGGGATATAGGTTTTTTCACTTGGGGGAGG
>SBFL01000297.1 GCA_006227965.1 Bacteroidota bacterium
AAATGCGCAGACGGAACTTCAGGATCCCGAAGCCCTTGAAATAGAACGTATTTATGTCAGGAAGCCATTCCAGGGAAAGGGGTTGGGAAGCTGGTTGCTTGATGAGATCAAATCTCTTGGCCGCGAGGAAGGGAAAAAGTATCTCTGGTTGGGTGTTTGGGAAGAAAACGGGGAAGCTATCCGGTTCTACAAACGACATGGATTTGTTACTTTTGGGAAACACCCATATTACATCGGTTCCGACCGGCAAATGGACTGGCTGATGCAACTTGATTTAATGGCCGGGGAGACCCGTTAACCCACCAGATATGATGCAAAAAATCGTTTACTCAATCGCTTTTGTCTTTGGCCTTTCATCCATGACTGCCCAGGCTGACAGGTATTTTCCGGGAAAAGGCACTCCCTGGGAGAGCCACATTCCCGCTGAAGTGGGATGGGATGAAAACGCCCTGCAGCTGGCAGTTCGGTTTGCCCTGGACCATGAGTACTCTGGCCCGCGCGATCTCAGAAGGGCCATCCTCAAAGGATTTGAAAGGGAACCTTTCCACGAAATCCTGGGACCTGTTAAAAAAAGGGGGGGTCCCGCAGGGATGATCCTGAAGGACGGCTATGTTGTGGCTGCCTGGGGAGATACCCAAAGGGTGGACATGACCTTCAGTGTCACCAAAAGTTTCCTTTCAACAGTGGCGGGCCTGGCCCTGGATGAGGGGTTGCTTCGTTCCACGGATGACCCCGTGTCCGGGTATATTTGGGACGGCACTTTTGACGGGACGCATAATTCAAAGATCCTCTGGTCCCATTTGCTGCAACAAAATTCCGACTGGTCAGGCAGCCTGTGGGGTTTAAATGATTGGGCAGACCGCCCGCCCCGTGAAGGAGGTCTTGACGAGTGGAAATACCGGCCCCTGAGAGAACCCGGGACCGTAATGGAATACAACGATGTTCGGGTAAACGTGCTGGCGTATTCGCTGACCCATCTGTGGAGGGAACCATTGCCCGCTGTTCTCAAGCGAAAACTAATGGATCCGATCGGCGCTTCGAGCACCTGGAGATGGTTTGGCTATGACCATGCCTGGACGGTAATCGACGGCTACCGAATGCAATCGGTGACCGGTGGCGGTCATTCCGGAGGAGGGATTTTTATCAGTGCTGAGGATATGGCGCGGTTTGGTCTCCTGTTCCTTAACCGGGGTAACTGGGATGGAAAACAAATTATCAGCGAGGCCTGGGTCCGTGAAGCCACAACCCCTTCAAGGCCTAATCAGAATTATGGATATATGTGGTGGCTTAACCAACCCGGGGAGCGTCAATGGGAAGGGGTTCCGGAGTCTGTTTACTACGCAGCAGGCTTCGGAGGGAACTTTATCGTTGTGGCCCCGGAAGAGGGCCTCGTGATGGTGCTGAGATGGCTGGAACCCTCTGAGATCGGGGAATTTGTCCGCAAAGTATATCGGGCATTTTAGAGCCGGCAAAGGATTTCACCGGCCCGTTTCAGGGTCTCTTCCGTTTTGGCGAAGCAGAAACGCAGCTGGCGGTTGTCCTGTCGCTCCAAATTGAAAACAGAAATGGGTATGCTGGCGATCCCCCGCTCCCGGGTGAGGTATTCGGCAAAGCTCAGATCACTTTCTTCACTGATCCCTGAGTATTCCAGCAATTGAAAATAAGTGCCCTCTGCAGGGGTATACCTGAAACGGGACCCCCTTACTGCCTCCAGGAATAGGTCTCGCTTTTTCTGGAAAAACGCCCCGAGCCCTTCATAATGGGACGGCTCCTCGAGATAGACTTTGAGGGCCCGTTGAGCCGGGTGATTCACCGAGAAGACCACAAATTCATGGAGTTTCCTGAATTCTTCCATCAGGGATGAAGGGGCCAGGCAATAGCCCATTTTCCAGCCTGTGATATGAAAGGTCTTGCCGAAGGAAGCACAGATAAAGGAACGTTCCTTCAGCCCGGGATATTTGCAGGCACTTTCGTGCGTGTTCCCGTCAAAGACGAGATGTTCGTAAACTTCATCGCTAAGGACCAGGATATTGGTAGGGCGGAGTATTTCCTCCAATTTCTTAAGGTCAGTTTCCTTAAGGATCGTTCCGCTTGGGTTGTGGGGGGTGTTTATGATAACCATCCGGGTCCGGGGGCTTAATGCCATTGAAAAGGCTTCCCAGTTAATTTTGAATTCCGGGCCTTCCAGCTGCAACAGGACAGGAATTCCGCCGTGGGCTTTTACGGTGGGTTCATAACAGTCGTAGGCTGGTTTGAAGATGATCACCTCATCCCCGGCATAAACGGTGCTTGCAATTGCAGTGTAAATGGCCTGTGTGGCTCCTGCGGTCAGGGTGATTTCCGTTTCCGGATGGTAGGATGCTCCATAAAGCCTGGAGGTTTTTTCGGCTATGGCTTCCCTGAGGGAAAAGATCCCTCCCATGGGGGCGTACTGGTTAAAGCTCCCTTCAAGGGATTGCTGCATCAGTTTAATCAGCCCGGGATCCACACCGAAATCAGGGAACCCCTGCGAGAGGTTGATCGCGCCGGTCTCCGTGGCCATCTGGCTCATTTTGCTGAAAATAGAAGTTTCGAGTTTCGGGAGTTTGGAAGTGAGTTTCGGGATCATGACCTCGCTGTTTTATTAAAAATAAAAAATCCCGGTCGCCTGAGCGCCGGGATCTCAAAGATTATCTGGCTGGCTTATCCTTTGGTGGTTGCCATCAGATATTCCCGGTTCATCCGGGCGATGTTTTCAAGGGAAATTCCTTTGGGGCATTCAACTTCGCAGGCCCCTGTATTGGTACAGTTCCCGAAACCTTCCAGGTCCATTTGGCGCACCATGTTCTGCACGCGTTCTGTCGCCTCCACACGCCCCTGTGGCAGCAGGGCGAATTGGGAGACTTTTGCCGAGGTGAACAACATGGCACTCGCGTTCTTACAGGCGGCAACACAGGCGCCGCATCCAATGCAGGCCGCGGCATTGAAGGATTCGTCTGCTTTTTCCTTTTCAATGGGTATGGCATTTGCATCCACGGTATGTCCGGAAGTGTTGACAGAAATATAGCCCCCCGCCTGCTGGATCCTGTCAAAGGCAGTCCGGTCTACCATCAGGTCTTTGATCACCGGAAAGGCCGTGGCCCGGAAAGGTTCGATCACAATGGTGTCCCCATCCCTGAAACGCCTCATGTGCAGCTGGCATGTGGTAATAAGCCGGTCTGGCCCATGAGGTTCCCCATTGATCATAAGGGAGCAGCTTCCGCAGATACCTTCCCGGCAGTCATGGTCAAAAACCACGGGCTCTTCCCCTTGTTCGATAAGTCCCTGATTGAGGACATCCAACATTTCCAGAAAGGACATATCGCCTTCAATGTCGCTGATGGGATAATCCACCAGCTTGCCTTTGGAGTTACCGTCTTTCTGGCGCCAAATCTTTAAGAGTAGATTCATAGCAACTATTTTTGATGCCTGCTTTGCGCATTCAGCTAAAAATGCTCATGCACGGGCACTCTATTTATAACTTCTGGTTTTGAGTTCCACATTTTCAAACAGCAAATCTTCCCTGTGGAGGACTGCATCCCTGGGTTCACCCTTATACTCCCAGGCAGAGACAAAGCTGAAGTTTTTGTCATCCCGAAGGGCTTCACCTTCCTCTGTCTGATATTCCTCCCGGAAATGCCCCCCACAGGATTCGTTCCGCTCCAGGGCGTCTTTGGCAAACAACTCCCCAAGCTCCAGGAAATCTGCCACGCGTCCGGCTTTTTCCAGTTCGGTATTCATGCCGTCCATGCTGCCGGGTACGAGGACATTTTCATAAAAGTCCTTCCGCAGGACAGCAATTTCATCTATGGCCTCCTTTAGTTCTTTTGCATTTCGGGACATCCCGCATTTGTTCCACATGATCTTGCCGAGCTTCTTGTGGTAATAATCCACCGGGTTCTTGCCTTTGGCGTCCACAATCCGCTGCAGGCGTTCCCGCACTTCAGCTTCTGTTTTTTCAAAGGCTTCACTGTCTGTGGAGATGGGCCCCGTGCGAATATCGTCAGACAAATAATCCCCTATGGTATATGGAAGCACGAAATACCCGTCTGCAAGACCCTGCATCAGGGCAGAGGCTCCGAGGCGGTTTGCCCCGTGATCGCTGAAGTTGGCCTCCCCCGTACAGTAGCATCCGGGGATGGTCGTCTGCAGGTTGTAATCTACCCAAAGACCTCCCATGGTATAGTGAACGGCCGGGTAAATCATCATTGGGGTTTTATACGGGTTCTCGTCCACGATCTTTTCATACATCTGGAAAAGGTTCCCGTACTTGGCTGCGATGACTTCCTCTCCCAGCAGGGTAATGGTTTCCTTGTCGGGATCCTTGATCCCTGAAGTCATGGCTTTTTCTTTCCCATAGCGCTGGATGGCAGATGCAAAATCCAGGTAGACAGCTTCCCCTGTTTTATTTACGCCGAACCCGGCGTCGCAACGCTCTTTGGCAGCCCTCGAGGCCACATCGCGTGGGACGAGGTTGCCGAAGGCCGGGTACCGACGCTCCAGATAGTAATCCCGGTCTTCCTCAGGGATTTGGGTGGGTTTGAGTTTTCCTTCCCGGATTGCCTGGGCGTCTTCAGGTTTTTTTGGAACCCAGATGCGCCCGTCATTCCTGAGGGACTCGGACATCAGCGTCAGTTTTGACTGATGGTCTCCCGAGACGGGGATGCATGTTGGGTGTATCTGCGTGAAGCAGGGGTTTGCGAAAAAGGCCCCCCTTCGATGAGCCCGCCAGGCAGACGTCACATTGCTTCCCATGGCATTGGTGGAGAGGAAAAAGACATTTCCATACCCTCCGGTTGCCAGTACCACCGCATGGGCGGAATGACGTTGAATTTCACCGGTTATCAGGTCCCTGGCGATAATGCCGCGGGCTTTGCCATCCACCAGCACGACATCCAGCATTTCATGGCGGGTATAGGATTTGATCTTCCCCCTGTGGATCTGACGGTTCATGGCGGCATAGGCCCCCAGCAGGAGTTGCTGTCCTGTTTGTCCCTTGGCGTAAAAAGTCCTGGATACGAGCACCCCTCCGAAAGAACGGTTGTCCAGAAGCCCCCCGTATTCACGTGCAAAGGGAACCCCCTGGGCCACGCACTGGTCGATAATGTTGACGGATTCTTCTGCCAGCCGGTATACGTTGGCTTCGCGGGAGCGGTAATCCCCGCCTTTGATAGTGTCGTAAAAAAGACGGTAGGGGCTGTCCCCGTCTCCCTGGTAATTCTTGGCAGCGTTGATGCCCCCCTGGGCTGCGATACTGTGAGCACGCCTCGGGGAATCCTGGTAACAGAATGTCTTTACATTGTAGCCCAGCTCGGCCAGGGTAGCCGCAGCAGAGGCCCCTGCCAGTCCGGTCCCCACGATAATGATGTCGATGTTCCGTTTGTTGGCCGGATTAACCAGGTTGATGTCGTTCTTGTGTTTGGTCCATTTTTCGGCCAGTGGCCCGGATGGCACCTTGGAGTCCAGAATTCCCATAATTAATGCGTTATCGGGTTTAGGTGATGATAAAGGGCAATAAAGACGAAAAGAAGCGGAACCACGATGGCATAAAGCCGGGTGAAGTTCCGGATCCCGGGGGTATACTTGTTGTTAACTCCCATGGACTGGAAGGAAGAGGCAAAACCGTGCCACAGGTGCAGGGACAGCAGCACGAAGGAAATCACGTACAGGACCGTCCGCCACACGGGTTCAAATTTTTCTACCGTTTCCTCATAGTAACGGGTGGGGTCCTCGGGGTTTGCCTCTACGAATTTGTAGGTGATCTCATGAATCCAGAAGTCGTAGAAATGCAACCCCAGGAATGCCAGCACCACGGCACCGGAGATGATCATGTTCCTGGAAACCCAGGGAGCGTTGGCTCCTCCCCGGAATTTTACATATTTGACAACTCTTGCTTTTTTGTTTTGCACTTCCAGGACAAAGCCCATGGCGAAATGGACAACCACCCCAGCGATCAGTATGGGCTGCATGATAAATTGTACCAATGGGTTGTAGCCCATGAAATGAGACCACTGGTTAAAAATTTC
>SBFL01000375.1 GCA_006227965.1 Bacteroidota bacterium
AGGCCAAGCATGAGCACCATTACTGCGGCAATGGAAATCCACCCGTAAATACTGCTTTTACTTCTGGTTTTTAGTGGAACCTGCTTAGTAAAGCGTTCCTTCTTGGCCTCAGAGAAGTAAGTGAACATGGGGGTATATGCCTCCAGGTGCGGGGCTATGTCCCCCCCGGAAAAATAATCCCTGAGTTGCTGCTCCTCGGCTGCCGTAGTGGCCGCCTCAAAGTACTTCTCCATTAATTTTTCTATCCTATCCAATTCCATAACGATGTTTTTCAAGTAGTTTTTCCCTCACCGCTTTCCGCGCCCTGGAAAGGGCTACGCGTACTGCAGTTGATTTCATGTCCAGGAGATCCTCTATCTCCTCGTATTCGTAGGCTTCCACATCCCTGAGCTGCAGGATCATCCGCTGTTGCTCAGGCAGTTCATCCATGATTCGTTCCACCCAGCTCAGACTGTCGCGCACCTCTACCTCTTTCTGCAGGGAGGCAGCCCCATCCGAATAATTGCTGTGCACCAGTTTCAGGTTGCCCGCCTGTCTGGACTTGAGCCGGTCCAGGCAGAAGTTCTTGGTCATGGTCATCGCGAAGGCCTCCACATTCCGGTAAGACGCCATTTGTTTCTTGCCTGTCCATAACTTCATCAGAATCTCCTGGGTGGCGTCTTCAGCCTCCTCAGAGGAAATCAGCAACCTTTTGGCGAGCCGGTATAGCTTGTCCTTGAAGGGCATCACGATTTCCAGGAATTCAGATTGCGTCATTGCGGTTGGTTCGGTTGCTGTTATCACCTGCTCATTTCGGTTTGTATATGGAAGACGAAATGCCGTTAAATTTGTTACAAAAAATTTTTTTTTCTTTTTGAGGTGCCTAATTTTGAGGCGCTAACCCTAAAGTAATCAGCTTTTTCGGCTGGTTTTCAGGTGCTTCCAAAACGGGTCCAGTTGCAGGTTTTGGTGTGGTCCTTGAGGAAATTTAGGGAAATAAAATTGAGTATGAAAAAGTGGCTTTATTTAATGGCTGCCCTGCTGGTGGCAGCATGCAGCAAGGATGACGATGGCATTGGCCCCCCGAACGGGCCAGATCCGGACCCGGATGCAGATGTAGTGGTCCAGAATTTTATGTGGCAGGCGATGAACCTCTGGTATTACTGGCAGGGGGATGTACCGGACCTGGCTGATGACCGTTTCACCTTTACGGATGAATACACCGCTTTCCTGGAATCCGAAAGCGACCCTGCATCCTTTTTCGAGAACAAGCTTCGCTATTCCGAAGACCGGTTCAGCTTTTACAGTGACGACTACACAGAGCTTACCCAGGGCCTCGCGGGGATATCCCGCAGCAACGGGATGGAATTTGGCCTGGTGCAGTTCAGCGGGAGCACCAACATATTTGGGTATGTGCGATACATCCTCCCTGAGTCTGACGCGGCTTCCAAGGATATTTCAAGGGGAGAGATCTTCACGGGGGTCAATGGCACTACGCTGACCGTGGACAACTACCAGGACCTGCTGTTTGGGGAGGATGCCACCTATACCCTGAACATGGCGGACATTTCAGGAACGACCGTTACCCCGAATGACAAGACCGTTACCCTGACCAAGGAGGAGAATTTCCAGGAAGACCCCATCTTCATTACCGAGGTATTTGAGAATTGGGAAGGTTCCGGCCGGAATGTGGGATACCTCATGTACAACGGTTTCCTAAATGAGTTCGATGAGCAGCTCAACGATGCCTTTGGCTTTTTCAATGCCGGCGGGGTCACAGACCTGGTATTGGACCTGCGGTACAACTCGGGAGGGTCGGTAAATTCTTCGCGACTGCTTTCAAGCATGATCTACGGGACGAATACCTCTAAGGTGTATATCGAACAGCAGTGGAACGACAAAATACAGGAAGCCTTTACCCGGGATGACCCCAACGCCCTGAAAGACTATTTTGCCAGTTCCACCGGATCGGGAAGTGCCATCAATACCCTGAGCCTTTCCCAGGTATACGTACTGACCACCCGTTCAACCGCATCGGCCAGCGAACTGGTCATCAACGGGCTGAATCCCTATATCAATGTGATCAAAATTGGGGCCACCACCAGGGGCAAGAATGAATTTTCCCTGACCATGGTAGACGATCCCGACCGGGATGGCGCACCTTTCATTTATACCCCGAGCAGGGTGAATCAGATCAATCCGGAAAATTCCTGGGCCATCCAGCCCCTGGTGGGACGGAATGCCAATTCAGAAGGGTTTACGGATTATACAGCCGGGTTCCTGCCTGATATCGAATTGCCGGAGGACCTTGAAAACCTGGGCGTTTTAGGTGATTCCAACGAGCCCCTGCTGGCCCGTGCGCTTCAGGAGATCTCCGGGGTCAGTGCGAAACGGAGCTTTGAAGTAACCATGCCTGCAGATGCCTTCACCCACAGTGGCATGTTCAAACCAATGAAGGACAATATGTTCCTGGACAAGGAAATCCAGCTTCCCCCGTCCCTGGAGAAACCTCATACAGAATAAGCGAAAAGCCTCCCGTCACGGAGGCTTTTTTTATAGCTTCAGGGACCATCCAAGCGTCACATTCCTGCCCGGGGTGGTGAATCCCAGCACCTCGGTATATTCCGTGTTTAAGGCGTTGTCTATGCTGACAAAGGCGCTCAGGCGGTCCGGAACAAAGGTATAATCCAACCGTAGGTCAACCAGGCTGAATCCCCGCAGTTCCACGGGGGTAAAGGTGGTGAAGTCCGTGTCGGTCCGTTTTCCGGTATAACTGTAACGGGCCGTCGCCCTGATCTTATCGCTCAACCTGGCCTGGGCGGAAAAGTTTACTTTGTGCTTTGGGATACGGATCGCATTTCCCCCCTCCCGCTCTGTAAAGGTATAATTCACGGAAAATTGGGTGTCGGGGCGCCACTTCCAGTACAATTCGGCCTCCAGGCCCCGGACGCGGATGGTTTCCCCGGCATTGAAGTAGACAAAGTCGGCATTGTTGAATTGCACGGTGTTTTCTTCACGGCGGCTAAAGTGAACCAGGCTGAAACGAATTTCTGAATCCAACCGTAATTCTGCCCCGGCCTCGAGGGTCCGGTTCGTTTCAGGTTCCAGATCCGGATTGGCCCCGAAAGCCCCATACAACTGGGACAGTGACGGGGTGATATAGGAGGATGCCAGGGTTCCCATGAATTTCAGATAGCCCCTCCCAAACCTCAACACATAGGAAGGGTTTACCTGGTATACCCCCTTGTTTCCATAGGTGGAATGCATATTGAGGCGCAGTCCGGTATTGAGATTCAGCCCGGAAGGATCGGTCCAGACAACATTCACATACGGGTCCAGCAGGGTAACTTCCTCCGTGTTTTCCAATTCGGCCCGGTCCCTGATGAAATTAAGTCCTGCCAGTCCGTAAAGCCCCCGTATTATCTGCCGTTTGTAGGTGAGGTCGGCGGTAAGGCTCTGCCCTTCAAAGCGGCCCGGAAAATCACTTTGGTTTTCAGATTCAAACCCGGTATATGCCCCGATCAGCTGAATTTGCTGAAGACTATCCGCCCATTCCCACATAAGGCCTGCCCGCTCCTGGTCAGTCCGGTATTGAAAAGGGGCATCCGCTCCCGCAAAAGAATTGTCAAAATCGGTCTTCATCCGGGTTTGATTGGCAAAAAGGCTGAGCCGTGACCTCTCAGTAATCTGATGCCCGACATTCAGGTCCAGGGTCCAGTTCGAATAGGGATCCTCTTCCAGGCCGGTGCTAAGGGAAGAGAGCCCGTTGGCGTAGTCGTGGGAGAAGGCCACCTTGTAGTCCCAGCCTCCCTGTTTCCCCCCCAGGCTGATAAAATGCGAGAATCGCCCCAAATCCCAGCGGGAGTCCGAAGGGGCGTTGTGGGTTCCCGTGCTCCCCTGCACAGATAATGCCAGAGGATTCTGGTCAGGAGTTTTTGTCCTGATATTGATAACGGCCGTGGCCGCATTGGCCCCATAGAGCACACTGGAAGCCCCTTTGAGTATCTCCACAGAGGCAATATTGGCTATCGGCAGCAATCGTAAATCGTACTCCCTGGCGGCAGAGGACGGATCCGAAACCCGAAGGCCGTCGAGCAATATGAGCACCTGCCTGCCGCGGCCTCCACGGGCAAAAACCCCCAACACTTCCCCCGGCCTTCCACGGCTTCCTGAAATCTCAAACCCGCTCTGCTGATTGAGCACACTGGCCAGGGTTTGGCCCCTGTAGGCGGCCAATTCTTCAGCCCCCAGGCGTATGACTGTTTTCCCGGATTGTTCCCGTTTGAGGGGAAACCGGGTGTCGCTTACCACCACCTCCTCCAGTTCCTGCATCGGGATGGAATCAGATCGCTCCTGGCTGAAGCCCGGCAATGCGGCAAAAAGGCAGATAGCGAGCCAGAACTGCCAATACTGTTTCATTTAGATTGCTTTTCGGACGGGAAATCCCAAGGCAAAATTTTGCTTGTAAACTTTTTGTCCCGAAAGTCTCAGTGAAGGATCAGGCAGGTCTCCTGGCTCGCGTCCTCTTGCCGACCTTCCCGTCCTTCGCTATGAAGGATAGTGGCTTGGAGTTGGCAGCAGGCATCCCGACCCCGGGTCGGGACTTAGCTTACAGTTGCGGGAACAGCTCCGGTTTTTCACCGGATTCCCTTTTAATGCCCGGAATCCCTTGGGGCCGGGCAACCTGAATCCGAAGTAAAAATAGCCAAATTCGGACTACTTTTGCAGAGCGCTTATTAAAAAGTACTTTTGGAAGCCAAAGTCCGGATAATGAAAAAATGGTACTGCCTCTTCTTTCCAGTTCTCATGCTGGCAGGGTGCCGGGAAGCTTTCAAACCTGAGAGGGACCCAACCGGTGGAATCCAAAGTACATGGACTCCGAAGTACGCAAACGGATTTTCAGTTGCCCATGGCCGCAAGGGGGTGGCCTATCTTACCATCAAAAATCCCTGGCCCGGAACGGAAAGGGATTTCCGCTATGCCCTGGTGCCCAGGGAACAGCTGGAGGATTTCAATCCCCGAACAGACAGTCTTGACGGGGTGGTCGGGGTCCCTGTCCAACGCCTCATCCTGACCTCCACCACACATGTACCTTCCCTGGAAACCCTGGGACTGGAAAGTCGGCTGGTAGGGTTTCCGGGGCTCGATTACATTTCCTCTCCAAAGACCCGCGGACGGATTGAAACCGGGGCCATAGAGGAGCTGGGAGCCAATGAACAACTTAATGCAGAGCGCGTCCTTTCCCTGGATCCGGACCTGGTGGTCGGTTTTGGCGTCTCGGGGGCTCCGAATTCTTACCAGGCCCTGGAAGCTTCAGGAGTGCCAGTGGTCTACAACGGGGACTGGATGGAGGAAGACCCTCTCGGAAAGGCAGAATGGATCCTGTTCTTCGGGTTTCTGCTCGGGAAGGAAGAAGCCGCTCAAGCTGCTTTTGAACGGGTGGAGAAGGACTACCAGCAGGCAAAAGCCCTTGCAGCAGGGGCCACTGAGTCCCCTACTGTAATGAGCGGGGCCCTTTACCGGGATGTCTGGTACCTCCCGGCAGGGGACAGCTGGGCTGCAAGGTGTATCAGGGATGCCAACGCCCGCTATCTCTGGGAAAAGGTCCCCGGAACCGGGAGTCTTTCCCTCAGCCTTGAAAGCGTACTGGAGAAAGGTGCGGGAGCGGATTACTGGATTGCCCCTTCCCAGTTTACCTCGTATACCGAAATGGCACGCACAAACGAACATTACCGTCAGTTTGCAGCATTCCGGGAAAAGGAGGTCTATACCTATGCGCTGAGCCGGGGGCCGAAAGCGGGCTTGTTGTACTATGAACGCGGTCCCGGAAGGCCGGACCTGATCCTGAAGGACCTCATTTACTGGCTGCATCCCGGACTGCTGCCGGATTACGAGCCTGTTTTCTTTAAACCCCTCGAACCATGATGGGCTCCCGTAAATATCGATTTATTCTCCTGGCTGCCCTTATGTTGGTGGCCTTTCTTGCAAATCTCAGCCTTGGGTCTGTCCATATTCCGCTGGCAGATACCCTGAAGTCACTTACCGGATCAGAAGCAGTAAGGGAAAGCTGGGGCTATATCATCTGGAACTATCGCCTTCCCAAGGCGCTAACGGCAATGCTGGTTGGCGGAGGGCTGTCTCTGAGCGGATTGCTCATGCAAACCCTGTTCCGAAATCCGTTGGCAGGACCCTTCGTGCTGGGTGTCAGCTCCGGGGCAAGCCTGGGAGCCGCCCTGCTCATTATGGGGGCCTCGCTCCTGGGCGGGATCGGTGGTGCATTCCTTGTCACTGATGTCTCCCTGGCCATTGCCAGCGGCATGGGAAGCCTGCTTGTGCTCCTGACAGTCCTGGTGGTCTCAGCCCGGCTGAAGGACGCCATGGCCCTGCTGATCGTGGGGCTCATGTTTGGCAGCATCACTGCTGCACTGGTCACGGTTCTTTCCTATTTTTCGGCAGCCGAACAATTACAGCAGTACATATTCTGGTCCTACGGAAGTGTGGGGAACCTTAGCTGGAACCAGGTTGGGCTTCTGGGAATCTTCTTTTTTGTCGGAACCGGGATCAGTATCGCCCTGCTTAAAGCGCTGAACGCTCTCCTGCTGGGTGAAAAATACGCCGCCACCCTTGGCATATCCCTGCCCAGGACCCGAAATTGGACCATTCTCGCTACCGGATTACTCGCCGGGGGGATCACAGCTTTTGCGGGTCCCATCGCGTTTATTGGGCTGGCCGTCCCCCATCTGGCCCGGCAGCTGCTGGGAAGCCAGGACCATCGCGTCCTCCTGCCTGCAGTGCTGCTCTATGGGGCCCTGCTGATGCTCGTATGCGATATGATTGCCCAAATCCCGTTTTCGGCATATGTGCTGCCCATTAATGCCATCACCTCCCTGGTGGGAGCCCCGGTGGTGATCTGGTTACTGGTCCGGCGCAAGCGGATGATCTTCTAAGGGCTTCCCGGAGAGTGGTATTAGGTTTTCTTGCCATGACAGGCTACTTTAGCACTAAATGGCCTCAGGCTGCACAGGAGTTTGAAAAGTACTGAAAACACATGCGATAGTCCCCTTAGTACAACCGGCCTGGGAATCGGTTACCGGGACGGGGGTGGAGAAACCCAGCTGTCAGGGCAGATTTCCTTCCAGATTTCTCCGGGCAGCCTCAATGCCGTCGTAGGGATCAATGGAGTGGGAAAATCAACGCTTCTGAGAACCCTTGCCGGGATGCAGCCCGCCCTGAAAGGACGCGTTCTCATTCAGGGAACCCCAATTGAAAAACTCTCGCCCGTCCGCAAGGCCCAATTATTGAGCGTAGTCCTGACCGAGCCCCTGGCCTCCAAAAACCTGCAGGTTTCTGAACTGGTGAGCCTGGGCAGGCACCCCTACACCAACTGGCTGGGCCAACTCTCCGAGGCTGACCTTCAGAAGGTACGTGAGGCGCTTGCCAAAATGGAACTTGGGGAAATCTCCGGACAGCCCTGCCACACCCTGAGTGACGGGCAGCTCCAGCGTGCCCTGATCGCAAGGGCCCTCGCCCAGGACACCCCATTGATGCTTTTGGACGAACCCACGACCCACCTGGACCTCTACCACAAGGTCAAGATCCTGAAACTCCTCAGGGAGGTAGCGCATTCTACCCGGAAATCGATATTGTTCTCCACCCACGAAATTGGCCTGGCCATACAGCTATGCGACCACATCCTGGTACTACAGCCCGGGCAGGCCCATTTCGGGAGTCCCTGCGAACTGATTGAAGCCGGTGACTTTGAAAGGCTGTTCCCGCAAGACACCATACATTTCGACGCCCAGTCCGGAATGTTCCGGGTGAATAAGTAATACCTGCAACTGCTTTTTATCTTCGGGCATCTTTCTATCTTTACTGAAAAGAACATAAGCAGATGGCTGATTTATGGATATGGATAGGGTTAGCCCTGGTCTGCCTGGCCGGCGGATTTCTGCTGGGGGGTTATATTGCACGTCTGAAAATCCAGTCCCTGCAGAGTGCCCAGAAGGAAAGGGAACTCCAGCTGGGCAAAAACCTGGAGCAGTTCGGAGAGAAGCTTCGGGAATCCGGTGAAAAGGTGCAACAGCTCCAGCTTGAAAGGGAACGCATGGGTCAGGAACTGGTCCGCCGGGAATCCGAGGTTGCGACCTTAAGGGAAAAACAGGCTGAGCAAAAAAAGGAGATCCTCGAGTTACAGGATACCTTTACCAAGGAATTTGAAAACCTTGCCAATAAGATCCTGGACGAAAAAAGCACCAAATTCACGGAGCAGAACCAAAAAAACATCCGCAACATACTGATGCCGCTGCAGGAAAAGATCCTGCTTTTCGAGAAAAAAGTGGATGAGACCCGAAAGGAAAATTACGGCATCCACCAGGCCCTGAGGGAGCAACTGATGAACCTGCAAAGCCAGAACCTCAAAATTACCCGGGAAGCGGAAAACCTTACACGGGCCCTGAAAGGTGACAGCAAGATGCAGGGCAACTGGGGCGAACTGGTCCTGGAGCGGGTATTGGAAAAATCAGGGCTTGAAAAAGACAGGGAATATACGGTTCAGCAAAGCTTCCAGCGCGAGGATGGCGGCCGTGTCCTTCCGGATGTGATCATCAACCTGCCCAACGGAAATAAGATGGTGGTGGATTCCAAGGTCTCCCTGACCCATTACGAGCGGTTTGTCAATGCAGATGAGGAGGAGCAAAAGGAATTTCTGAAAGACCACCTCAGTTCGCTCAAACGGCACGTGGAACAACTCTCGGCCAAGAAATACGAGGATCTTTACGAAATGGAGAGTCCCGATTTTGTCCTCATGTTTGTGCCCATAGAAACCGCATTCACCATAGCCATCAATGCCGAACCGGACCTCTACAACAAGGCCTTCGAACGAAATATTGTGATCGTAACCCCTTCGACGCTCCTGGCTACCCTGTGAACCATAGACACCATGTGGAGCAATGAAAAGCAGCAGAGAAATGCCATTGAAATCGCGCGGCAGGCAGGCGCCCTCTACGATAAATTCGAGGGCCTGGTCACTGACCTGACCCAGGTGGGCAAGAAAATGGATGAAGCCAAAAAAGAATACGGCGGAGCCATGAACAAACTGGTGGAGGGAAAGGGAAACATCATCGGCAGAATCGAAAAACTCAAAAAAATGGGGGCCAGGGCAAAAAAATCCCTCCCCGATGCCATCCTCCGGCGTGCCGAGGATACCGATATACCTTCCGAGGAGGAATTAGACCTGGAAAAACCTTAATAAGAATCCTATGTTCAAAAAAACCATGATCAAAATTGCGGCCTTCCTGCTGCTTATACTGGCGGGTATTTTTGCATTTGTCTACTACGTTCCCTACAGCGAAGGCGTTCGATCCGGGGAGTTGATTAAGTTCAGCCGGAAGGGAGTGCTCTTTAAGACGTGGGAAGGCGAGATCAGCCAGGGAATATCAGGGGCCCAGATCTTCCCCTTTTCGGTACTGGACCGGGACCAGGAGGTCATAGAAGCGCTGCAGGAGGCGGAAGGGAAATACGTCAAGCTGAATTACGAGGAACGCTATGCCACTTTCTACTGGTGGGGCGAAACCAAATACTTCATCACCAACGTGGTGGTAACCCAATCCCCTCATGTCCGGAAGTTCGGAGGGGAATCGCCCTGAGGGGCCAAGGAGGTCAGGATAGTTCGGAAGCAGCCTCCCTATCGAGCATCCAGAGCAAACGCCCATTGCCAGGGGATACCCGGGAGGCCGGGAGCTTTTCGTAACCCGGAAGCCGTTGCTGTATCTGCCGGATTCGGGATGCCTTGTTGGCCCCGGTGACCAGGAAGACCACCTGCCTCGCGTTGTTGATGACCCCACCGGTAATGCTGATGCGCCTCTGACCGCTCTCCGGGTGCGTTGCAACCACACAGGGATCCCCGGCATTCCAAAGCGGCATTTCATGTGGAAAAATGGATGCGGTGTGCCCGTCATCGCCCATTCCCAGCACCACCAAGTCAAAGCGGGGTAATTCTTTTTGCACCGGCAGACGCTCGAGGAGCACGGTGCCATACCGGCTGGCCTCTTCCCCTGGAAGGTCCTCCCCCCGGATCCGGAAGACGTGATTCTCAGGTACCGGGACCTTATCCAACAGATGCTGGCGGGTCATCCCGTAATTGCTTTCTGGATGCGTCGGGGGCACGCAGCGTTCATCGCCCCAGAAAAAAAGCAGCTCTTCCCAGGGGAGGGCCCCTGTATATTCTTCGGCCAAAAGGTCAAACCAAATTTTCGGGGTACTGCCTCCCGAAAGGGCTATGCTCCTGAAATCTTCCCGGCTGCACCAGGTTTCCAGCTGCCGGGCGAGTGCCCTGGCCACATCCAATTTCGTCTCAAACACCTGAACCTCCATGGACTGCTCCTTAATTGATTACACAAAAGGCGGGGTCATCGGTCAGTCGCTCCCCCGGGTTCCTCCATCC
>SBFL01000286.1 GCA_006227965.1 Bacteroidota bacterium
CTGCCGAAATGCCGCACCGGGGGAAAATCACCCTTTCCATGCGGGAATTCAAATACCGGGAGGGAAGGGACAGTGAAGAGCTGCGGAAAAGGATACAGGATGGCCTTAAGGGCATCTATCCCGGGGTTACCATCAGTGTAGAGAAGGATGCCGTGGGGCCCGCGGCCGGATATCCTATCAACATCGAACTGGAAGGTCAGAACTACGATACGCTGATCAACCTGGCGGAGCGTATGCGGACCTTCATCAACGGCAGGGACATCGAGGGGATTGAGGAACTGAAGATCGATGTAAACAAAAACAAACCTTCCATGGAAGTGGTTGTGGACCGCAAGAAAGCCGGGGAACTCGGCGTCTCTGTCGGACAGGTCGGCCAGCAGCTTAGGCGCTCCCTCTTCGGGGACAAGGCCGGTATCTACAAAAAAGACGGCGAGGATTATGACATCAATGTCCGGTTCAACGAGGACCTTCGCTATAACACGAGTGCCCTGTTTAACCAAAAGATCATCTTCAGGGACCAGGCAACGGGCCGAATCAAGGAAATTCCGGTTTCCGCAGTGGCCCGTCAGCGGAATACCTCCTCCTTCAGCGCCATCAAACACAGGGACGCAAAGCGGGTGGTGACGGTTTATTCCGCCCTGCAGCCCGGATTTACCGATGCGGGGGCCGTGGTTTCCCAGGTCCAGGACGCCATGCAGGAATTTGAAGGTCTCCCCGCAGGAGTAAAGATTGACTACACCGGGCAGATTGAAGAGCAGAACAAGCAAATGAAATTCCTGATGGGGGCCTTTTTCTCAGGTTTGGGCCTGATTATGCTGATCCTGGTTTTCCAGTTCGGTGGGATTTCCAAACCAGCTATCATCATGACGGCCATATTTCTGAGTTTTATAGGGGTGTTCGGAGGGCTGATGCTCACCGGCTGGCCCTTCGTCATCATGATGACCATGATGGGGATCATAGCCCTTGCAGGGATTGTGGTCAATAACGGTGTTGTGCTTCTGGACTACACACAGATCCTTATCGACCGCAAAAAAGTGGCCATGGGCCTGGGCGATTCAGACCTGCTTTCCCTGCCGGAAGTCACTGAAGCGATTGTCCGGGGGGGAAAAGCCAGGCTCCGGCCCGTGCTGCTGACCGCCATAACCACGGTGCTCGGACTGATCCCATTGGCCATCGGGCTCAACATCAACTTTTTCAGCCTCTTTTCGGAGTTTGATTCACAAATCTACATAGGAGGAGACAATGTAATCTTTTGGGGGCCTCTGGCCTGGACGGTTATCTTCGGCCTGCTGGTGGCAACCTTCCTCACCCTGATTATCGTGCCGGTGTTGTTCAACATCACCTACCGGATAAAACTTGCCATAAAAGGAAGGGGGCAAAAATCGGAGGTTGAGGAATCTTCACAGCCCCTGGAAAAGGCTGCCTGAAAAATCCCGGGGCTTGCATCTGAAATTAGGGGGAAGTTTGCAGGAATCCTTGTGAGCTTCCCCCTTTCCATTGTACCTTTGCTGGCAAAATTCAAGTGATTATGTACAGATCGCACACCTGCGGGGAATTAAACGAACGCCATGTCGGGGAGAAAGTCCGTCTGGCCGGATGGGTTCAGAAGGTTCGTGACAAGGGGTTTGTCGTATGGATTGACCTCCGGGACCGCTACGGGATCACCCAACTGGTATTCGACCAGGAGCGCACGGACAAAGAGCTCCTGGAGAAGGCCCGGCAGGCGGGGCGCGAATTTGTACTGCAGGTATCCGGAGAGGTTATCGAAAGGGCCTCCAAAAATCCGAAGATCCCTACCGGGAACATCGAGGTGCTGGTGTCCGAGATAAATGTGCTCAACCCTTCCCTCACACCGCCCTTCACCATTGAGGAGGAAACCGACGGAGGCGAAGAACTGCGGATGAAATACCGCTATCTGGATATCCGTCGCCGCCCGGTAAAGGAAAACCTGATCTTCCGGTCCCGGGTTGCCATGGAAGTACGGAAGTACCTTTCCGAAAATGGCTTTATAGAGGTAGAAACCCCTTACCTGATAAAATCCACCCCTGAAGGGGCCAGGGATTTCGTGGTTCCCGAAGGGGAGTTCTACGCCCTGCCACAATCCCCTCAGACCTTTAAGCAATTGCTAATGGTCGGGGGCATGGACAAATATTTCCAGATCGTCAAATGCTTCAGGGATGAGGACCTGAGGGCAGACCGGCAACCGGAGTTTACCCAGATCGACTGTGAGATGGCCTTTGTCGAGCAGGAGGACATCCTGCAAACTTTTGGGGGGCTTACACTTCACCTGCTGGAGGCCATCTGCGGGGTTAAGGTGGATGCTATCCCGCAAATGACCTATGACGAAGCCATCAAACGCTATGGCTCTGACAAGCCCGACATCCGGTTTGGGATGGAATTCGGCGAATTGAACGAGGTGGCCCAGCAACGGGATTTCCGGATTTTCAACGAGGCGGAATTGGTTGTGGGGCTGGCCGTCCTGGGGGGAAACAGCTTCAGCCGAAAGGAAATTGACGCACTAACCGACTGGGTGAAAAGGCCCCAGGTGGGTGCCAAGGGAATGGTCTATGTGCGTTGTAATGAGGACGGCAGCTACAAATCCTCTGTGGACAAGTTCTACCCACAGGAAGACCTCGCCCTCTGGGCGGAACGCACCGGAGCGAAGCAGGGAGACCTCATCCTGGTCCTCTCAGGGGAAGCAGGACCTGTGCGCACCCAGCTGAGCATGCTGCGGATGGAGCTGGCCGAGCGTCTGGGGCTCAGGAATCCGAAAGAATTTGCACCTCTCTGGGTAGTAGACTTCCCCTTGTTGGAATACGATGCCGAGACCGGACGGTACCATGCCATGCACCACCCGTTTACCGCCCCAAAACCGGGGCAGCTTAAAATGCTCGATTCTGATCCCGCAGCTGTCAGGGCCAATGCCTATGATTTGGTGCTGAACGGGAATGAGATCGGGGGCGGGTCCATCCGGATCCACGACCGGGGAACCCAGGAGGTCATGTTCCAGCACCTCGGATTTACCCAGGAAGAGGCCCGGCAGCAATTCGGCTTCCTCATGGAGGCCTTTCAGTACGGCGCACCTCCCCACGGGGGAATTGCCTTTGGCCTGGACCGGCTGGTGGCCATCCTGGGAGGACAGGAGTCCATCCGGGATTTCATTGCATTCCCCAAGAACAACAGTGGCAGGGATGTGATGATCGATGCTCCGGCCCCTATCG
>SBFL01000116.1 GCA_006227965.1 Bacteroidota bacterium
TGACGTGGTCTTCGCCATAGGTTGCACCTTTATGATGTACCTTATTTCCCAGGCCACAAGGCCCCATGGATTAAAGACCATTGTAAGCATGAATCCCATTATGATTGACGGGACCGGGATGTGCGGAGCCTGCAGGATTGAAGTGGACGGGACGACCAGGTTTGCCTGTGTGGACGGTCCCCATTTTGACGGACATACGGTGGACTGGGATGTGATCCTGTCCCGAAGAAAAGCATACCTGGAGGAAGAAATTGTTTCCGGGGAAAGACACGACCATGGCAAAAGTTAGTCCAACAAAAACCCCCATGCGGGAACAGCCCGCCCTGGAGCGCATCAGGAACAACGAGGAGGTTCCTTTCGGGTATTCTCCTGAAGAGGCAATCCTGGAGGCCAATCGCTGCCTGATGTGCAAAAAGCCCAAATGTGTGGATGGCTGTCCGGTGGAAATCGATATTCCGGGTTTCATCCATTTTATTGCCGAAGGAAAATTCAGGGAGGGTGTGAACCGGCTGAAGGAAAAGAATATACTGCCGGCTGTCTGCGGCAGGGTCTGTCCGCAGGAAGAGCAGTGTGAGCAAAAGTGCATTGTTGGGATAAAAAATGAACCCGTGGGAATCGGACGGCTGGAAAGGTTCCTTGCCGACTGGGAAGCAGAACAGGGTGAAGCCGAATTCCCTAAAAAGACGAAAGCCACCGGCAAGAAAATCGTTATTGTAGGGGCTGGTCCGGCGGGGATCACGGCTGCTGCGGACCTGGTCAAAATGGGACACCGTGTGGACATGTTCGAGGCCCTCCATGAGCCGGGTGGGGTCCTGGTCTACGGCATCCCTGAGTTCCGCCTGCCAAAATCCATTGTATTCAGGGAGATCAAATACCTGCAAGACCTGGGTGTCAGGCTTTATACCGATCATGTGATCGGGATGATCAAGAGCATCGACGAACTTCTTGATGACTACGATGCAGTCTTCCCGGGTACGGGTGCCGGGCTTCCCTGGTTCCTGAATGTGCCCGGTGAAAACCTGAATGGGGTCTATTCGGCCAATGAATACCTGACGCGGGCCAACCTGATGAAAGCCTATCTGTTCCCCAGGTATAAGACCCCCATTGTGAGGGGCAAACGGGTGGCTACCGTGGGGGGTGGCAATGTGGCCATGGATTGTGCCCGGACTGCCCTTCGATTAGGGGCCGAACAGTCCATCATTATCTACCGCCGTTCCATGGAGGAGATGCCTGCCCGCAACGAGGAGATCCATCATGCGGAAGAAGAGGGTGTCATTTTCAAATTGCTGTCCAATCCCGCTGCATTTCACGGGGATAAGAATAACTGGCTCAAAGAGGCGGAGTGTATCCAGATGGAACTTGGCGAACCTGACGATTCAGGACGACGACGACCAGTACCCATTCCGGATGCCAACTTCAGAGTGCCCATCGATGTGGCAGTAATTGCCATCGGAAACAGCCCCAATCCCTTGATCCCTTCCACGACTCCTGATATCGAAACCGGCAGATGGGGAAATATTGTCACCGATCCGGAAACCGGAAAGACCTCCAAAGAAGGGGTATTTGCAGGCGGCGATGTGGCCACGGGTGCGGCAACAGTGATCCTGGCCATGGGAGCAGGAAAAGTGGCTGCCAGGGGCATCCACGATTATGTAATGAATCAGAAATAGGGATCTCCGGCTCTCGAGGGATCCGTCCATGGATATACCTACCACTCCATGCTTTGCTCCAGACGGATATCATCCATATCCTGACGGCTCAGGCCATGCCAGGTGCACCCTTTCTTTGAACAGATATAGAAATCCACCAGTCTGCTGGTGGCACCCACCACCACCCTGGCTACGCGGCTCCCGCATTCTCCGCATACTTCATCCGGGATCCCAAGGGATTCGTCACAGTGAAAACAGCGGATGTTGGAAATGATCTGATCCTCCGTAAGCCTGATGGTGGACCTGGAGGTGAAAACATTCAGGTAGGGGCTAAGCATGAGGAATCCCACTTTATCATCCCGGTCTATCTTCAGTTTAATGGATCCTTCCTCGATAAGTGTTTTTTTACAGTGCGGGCAATAGCTTTGCAGGAAGGTCCCGGAGCGCATGATCTCGGTATGCTCCTCCTCTTCCGTGACCGGAGCTTTCTTTTTTGGGATCACGGACATATCTTCCACATAGGGTCTTCCATGGTACCCGGCTTCAATATAGAGCTGTTTCAGGGCAAAGGAGAAATCAACGAATTTTACAAAGTGGCTTTTGCAGCCCATGCGTGAGCAGATGCATACATCTCCTCCCAGCTCAAGGTCCATGGGAACCATCGGAGCATCGCAGACTTCGCAATCCGTTTTTCCTTTAACGGCTGAATTACAATGCGGACAGCTGAGTTTCAGGATCTCATTCCTGGGTGTTTCAATATTGCATACATAATTGAAGCTCTCCCACACGGAACTCAGGTGCATCACGCCGGATTTCTCGCCAACTTTCACATTCAGCTTAATACTCGGGCAATTATCAACAGGGCGGTTCTGATCCATCAAGGAATGCCCGCAGACCGGACACTTCACCCTTAATGAAACCAGGTTGGGCAGTTCATCCATAATGGAAAGGGGATTGGTTTTTTGTAAATGTAAAAAGCTCTTAGATCAAAGTCAAGTCTGAAAGCCTGTTTACCTGGCAAAGTCCAGGATCTCCCCGATGGTATTAAACTCCTTGATCAGGGACAGGATATTCCTCACCTTCCCCTTGATATACCGGTCCATGGCAGCAGCCGCCTTTCTGCCATCGCCCATGGCCAGGATAACAGTGGCACCTCCTCTTACAATATCCCCTCCGGCAAACAGATCGGGTATGGAGGTCTGCATATTCTCTTTATCCACATTGATGGTCCCCCAGGCCGAGACGTCCAGGTCTTCCATGCTCTGCGGTATCAGCGGATTGGGTGAAACGCCCACACTGACCACCACCGTATCAACATCGATGAGGTATTCCGATCCTTCAATGGGAATGGGCCTCCTCCGTCCCGAAGCATCGGGCTCACCCAGTTCCATTTTCTGAACCTTCATGCTTTTAACCGTACCTTTTTCATCGGCAAAATATTCAACCGGATTATGCAGGTTCAGGAATTCCACACCCTCTTCCTGGGCATGCTTGATCTCCTCCACCCTGGCGGGCATCTCTTCAATGGAACGCCGGTATATGATCATGGCCCTTTCCGCACCCAGCCTTTTAGCTGTCCTCACCGAGTCCATGGCCGTATTCCCGCCTCCGATTACAGCCACGTTCCTGCCACTGATCACAGGCGTGTCAAATTCGGGATTGGCTGCATTCATAAGGTTGATCCTGGTGAGATATTCATTGGACGAATAAATCCCGATATAATTTTCCCCGGGGATATGCATGAAATTGGGCAATCCGGCTCCGCTGCCCACCAGGAAGGCTGTAAATCCTTCTTCCTGAAGATCTTCAACCGTTGCAGTTTTACCTACAATAAAGTTTTTGACAAATTTCACCCCCATTTTCTCGAGGTTTTCAATTTCCTTTTCCACAATCTGGTTGGGAAGCCTGAATTCGGGGATCCCGTATTTCAGCACACCTCCTATCTCATGCAGGGCTTCAAACACGGTAACATTATAACCCATCTTGGCCATGTCTCCGGCAAAGGCCAGACCTGCCGGACCCGATCCGATGGAGGCCACCTTGATCCCATTCCTGCCGGAGATCTTTGGAACCGAAATATTGCCGCTGTTTCGTTCATAATCGGCAGCGAAACGCTCCAGGTTCCCTATGGCCACAGGGGCTTTGTCCAGTTTCTGGGCATAGAAGCAGACCTGTTCACACTGCACTTCCTGCGGACATACCCTCCCGCACACTGCAGGAAGTGCATTGGTTTCTTTCAGCACACTTGCCGCCTCCAGATATTCACCCGCCTCAATCTTCTTAATGAACTTGGGGATGTTGATCCCCACGGGGCACCCGGTGATGCAGGTGGGTTTCGGGCAGTCCAGACAGCGGCTTGCCTCCAGTACGGCCTGCTCCTCCGACAAACCCAGGTTCACTTCTGAGAAGTTTTTATTCCTGATGTCCGCTTCCTGTTCCGGCATATGAACCCGTTCCAGTAAGGTACGCTCCTTGTTTTTTACCCTGGACCTGAGTTCAAGCCTCCACTCCTGTTCTCTCTCCTTCTTCAGGAATTCAAGTAAGCCTTCGTTCATGCTTTCTGGTATTTTTTTTGAAAAGATTCGTAGGCTTCGGTTTCCGACGGTTTATAGGAGTCCAGTCTCAAAAGCATTTCGTCAAAGTCGACCTCAAAGGCATCAAACTCCGGGCCATCCACGCAGACAAATTTCGTCTTGCCTCCAACGGTAACCCTGCAGGCCCCGCACATACCCGTACCATCCACCATCAGGGTATTCAGGCTGGCCACTGTTGGAATTTCGTGTTTCCTGGTCAGCAGTGTACAATACTTCATCATTATGGCCGGACCAACTGTTACTGACAGGTCAATTTGTTCCCTCTTGATCACCTCCTCCATTCCATGAGTAACGAGTCCTTTTTTTCCATAGGATCCGTCATCTGTCATGATGACCACTTCATCGGAAAAATTCCGCATCTGTTCCTCCAGTATGATCAATTCCCTGCTTCTTGCAGCCAGTACGGTGATCACTTTATTCCCCGCTTTCTTGAATGCTTCCACTATGGGAAGCAAGGGCGCAACACCCACTCCCCCGCCGCATGCCAGTACGGTTCCTACCTTTTCGATATGGGTAGGTTTACCCAGAGGTCCCACAACATCCGTGATATAATCGCCTTCCTCCAGGTTACAGAGTTTAATGGATGTGACCCCAACCTTCTGTACAATGATGGTAATGGTACCTTTTTCAATATCTGCTTCTGCAATGGTCAGCGGAATCCGCTCACCTTTCTGCCCTATCCGGACAATAACAAAGTGACCGGCCTGGCGGCTTTTTGCAATGCGGGGAGCCTCCACAACAAGCATAACCACTGCATGGGAGAAATACTCTTTTTCGACAACCCTGTTCATCTGCTCATTATTATGCATAACGGAAATATCCTGTTTCGCAGGTATAACCTGTAAAAGATGCAATTATAACTGAAAATTCGCTGAAAAAATATGTTGATTATCAGGTAGACGTAATTAAGAATAAATAAAAACAAAAGCCTAACTTGTCCGAATGAAAGCAATGATTCTTGAATCTGTTTTTGATCTTTCCAAAGAAAAAGAACCACTGAATTTACGCCAGGTGACTGACCCGGTGCCAGGAGATCATGACTTACTTTTGAAGGTATCCGCCTGCGGGGTATGCCATACCGAGCTGGATGAAATCGAAGGCAGGACTCCCCCGCCGGCATTTCCGGTGATCCCCGGACACCAGGTAGTCGGAGTTGTAGCCGGTACAGGAATCCATGTAAAGGGATTTAAAACAGGCGACCGTGCAGGGGTGGCATGGATCTTTTCTTCCTGCGGCAGCTGCTCATTTTGCCTTGAAGGAAATGAAAACCTCTGTCCGGAGTTTAAGGCCACGGGAAGAGATGTGAATGGCGGTTATGCGGAGTATATGGTGGTTCCCGCCGATTCGGCCTTTCATCTGCCCGGCATCTTCAGTGATGCAGAAGCCGCACCCCTGCTCTGTGCAGGAGCCATTGGTTATCGTTCTCTAAGACTTTCAGGAATTGAGGACGGACAAAAACTGGGATTAACCGGGTTCGGTGCTTCGGCGCACCTGGTGCTTAAAATGGCCAGGCAACGTTATCCAGGCACAGAAATATATGTCTTTGCACGAAGCAAGGCGGAACAGAAGTTTGCCCTGGAGCTCGGGGCCTGCTGGGCCGGAGATACGGAAGACAGGCCCGGGCAAAAACTGGATGCCATTATAGATAC
>SBFL01000154.1 GCA_006227965.1 Bacteroidota bacterium
ATGTGGCAGCGGCCCTGGGCGACAAGGGCAAAGTCATCAAAATAGATGTCGACAAGAACAAGGAGCTCTCACAGGCCTTGCGAGTAAAAGGCCTCCCGACCCTGATGATCTACAAGAAGGGGGAGATGGTCTGGCGCCAGAGCGGGGAACAGGACGCCAATACCCTGATCGGGATCCTCAACGAATATATCTGACGCAGCCGAGCCGCTGCACGGGGGCCGGATTACACCTTTTGAATGCCTTATTGAACTCCATTCCCATCAGGGACAGGAACGCTGTCCTGAACGCGGTCCGGGACTGTATCCTGACCCGTAGTGTCGGGAACCGTATCCATTGGGGATGGATCACCGGGCATATCAGGCAGCTCCTCCATAAACGATTCCTGGTAGAAACCGAAACTGTCCAGTTGCCCGTTGAAGATGGTCGTTTCCCTTTCCGCCAGTTCCCGGTCGTCGTTTTCAATGGCGATGTCTATAATGCGCCTGTAGGCCTCCATATCCGAGAGTATCTCCTCCATATTTTCATACTGCTGGTCCAGGGGGGTACCCGCATAGTAATCGAGCCGATCCTGGTAAATACCCTTCAGTGTATTGAATAATTCCCTTGCCTTTTCAGTTTCCCCAACCTTGTAGTACCCGTCCATATAGGGTTCCACGAAGGTATAGAAGCCGTAATCTTCCACTTTCATGTTTGTCATGGCCAATTCGATTATATCCCTGGCCCTTTCGATCTCATTTTCTGAAATCAGGGTTTCCACCAGCCGTGCCAGATTGCTTCGCAAGGACAACCCCTGTGAGCGGGTCTGTGTATCGTGGTAGATATCTGAGCTCCCCGAATTGCCCCAGTCCCAGTCCATGACGATGTCATACA
The DNA here is from genome assembly GCA_006227965.1 of Bacteroidota bacterium. Classification (GTDB taxonomy): domain Bacteria; phylum Bacteroidota; class Bacteroidia; order Flavobacteriales; family Flavobacteriaceae; genus Robiginitalea. The sequence goes on from SBFL01000154.1 coordinate 871, forward strand.
TCAGGTCCGTATCTATTCGGCCCATTTCAAACGGACTGCGGTTGGTGGTCCTGATCGGGACCAGTTTGTAGGCCATACCATCCAGCTGGAGGTATTCCTTCATCCAGAGGTATTCCGCCCGGTCAAAACTTCCTCCCGAGAAATAAATCGGGCGCTCCCAGTCATTATTGGCCAGGATGTCCAACATCAGGATGCGGTTCTTGGCAAGGGCCCCGGGAAGGTCGATGTCGATATAATCAACGATCAGGGCAGAGTCTTTTTCTTTTACAATCCCGTTTTTCAGCACGTTTTCCTTATTCACGGGGACACGGATCTTATCGGTGGGGTAATAGACAAGCTCCAGGGTGCTTTCCGGATACTCGCTCAGGTCTGCCCCGTTTTTTTCCAGGTAGTATCTGAGCTTGGTTTCCGGGCGGTCACTGCCGATCCAGTTCATGAAGTCCTTTATGTTCCAGCGGTTGTCTGTGATCTTCTGCAGGTAGATCACATCCCTGTTCCCGTACCGGTAAAGTTTGTGGGTCAGCTGCGAGGGAATGGGTTCACTCTCATAAGCCTTTCGCTTCATCTGGTCTACATACCAGTCGGTGGCAAAAAGGCTCGTACAGATAACGCGGACGTCCGTGCGATACTGCTCGATTTCCTGCACATACCATAGCGGGAAGGTGTCATTATCCCCTATGGTGAACAGCATGGAACCGGCATCCTCTGCACAACTGTCCAAATAAGTTTTTGCGGCGGCCCTGGCCGTGTAACGGCCCGATCGGTCATGGTCATCCCAGTTCTCGGCTGCCATCAGTACCGGTACAGCCAGCAGGCAGATAACCGTAATGGCCGGCGCCCATATTTTCGGGCTGATCCACTTTTTGAATTCTTCGTACAGGGCAATTACCCCAAGACCGATCCAGATCGAAAAAATATAGAATGAGCCCACCAGGGAATAATCCCGTTCCCTGGGCTGGAAAATATAGGGGTTCGTGTAGAACTGAATGGCTAGGCCTGTGAACATAAAGAACACAAACAGTACCCAGAACTGTTTCGGGTCACGGGTGATCATGAATACGAGCCCAAGGATGCCCAGCAGAAGGGGCAGGAAATAATAGGTATTCCTTCCCTTGTTGTCCAGTTTGTCCTTGGGGAGGTTGTCCTGGCTTCCCAGGCGCAGGGCATCTATGAATCCGATACCGCTGAGCCACTCACCCTGTCCGTTATAACGCCCCTGCATATCGTCCTGCTTGCCCACAAAATTCCACATGAAATACCTCCAGTACATATACCCGAACTGGAAGCGGACCAAGTACTGGATATTCTGCCAGAGTGTGGGCGGATATACGTCGAGGTATTCCCCGAATCTCCTCAGGAAACCGATGTACTGCTCCTCGTCGATATCCCCGTTTGCTATTCCCTGACGCACCTGCTGTGCTGCCTTCCGCAATTCCTCATTATTCGATTTAAGGGTGAATTCCAGAGGGCCGAAATACTTCATATAGTTTTCGGCGTGCTGGTCACTCCACATCCGAGGCAGGATACCCATGTGATCGGTATTCGGGCCTGGCAGGGCTTCCCTGTAATGGTTTACAATCACGTATTTGCCCAATTCCTCATCCCTTTCGTATTTGGGCTTGTCATCCCGGTTTTCCCCGGGAGGGGCGAAGAGGTCTGAAAAATAGGCCCCGTAAACCGGGCTTTCAACACCGGGGTACTGTTCCCTGTTGTAATAAGCAAGAAGGGCACGCGCATCTTCCGGATTATTTTCATTGATTACCACATCTGCGTTGGCCCTGATCGGAAGCATCAGCCAGGAGGAGAATCCGACGAACAGGAACAGCCCGCAAAGGATCAGCGTATTTGCCGTGAGGTAATTGTTCTTGCGAGTATAGTGGAGCCCAGCATAAAACGCCGCCGCAAAGAGGATTCCCATTATGATGGTCCCCGAATTAAAGGGCAGCCCGATTTCGTTGATAAAGAACACCTCACTCCAGCCGAACAGTTTCAGCACATAGGTCAGCGAGAATTTATAGACCAAAATAAGGATGACTACCACAATAATATTGGCCAGCAGGAAATTCTTTACCGTGGTTTGCTTGTACCTTTTAAAGTAATAGAGCAGTCCTATGGAAGGGATAGCGAGAAAGCCCATGAACTGTATCCCGAAGGTGAGCCCTACAACAAAGGATATCAATATCAGCCAGCGGTTTCCTCTGGGGGAGTCGAGATTGTCTGTCCATTTCAGCCCCAGCCAAAGAAGCAGGGACATGACGAGGCTCGCCATTGCATATACCTCTGTTTCCACGGCATTGAACCAGAAACTGTCAGAAAATGTAAGGGTAAGACAGCCTACCAGACCAGCCCCGAGGATGGCAATCGCCCCTGGATTGGACAGAGGCGTGCCCCCGGACACCAGTTTACGCCCCAGGTTGGTAATGGTCCAGAACATGAACAGGATGGCGAAGGCTGCGGAAACCCCGGACATCAGATTTACCATTAGCGCCACCTTTTCTGCTCCGGTGGCAAACATGGCGAAAAAAGCACCCATCATTTGGAAAAAAGGTGCTCCGGGCGGGTGAGCAACCTGTAATTTGGCCGAGGTGGAAATGTATTCCCCTGCATCCCAGAAACTACCGGTGGGCTCTACGGTGAACGCATAAACGAGCAGGGCGATAAAAAAAACAAACCACCCCAGCAGGGTGTCCCATTTCTGGAAATTTTTTACAAGCATCTATCAGTGCATTTTCGTGTACCGGGGCGAATTTAGTAATTAATGGTTAGATGAGGGTCCCTTTTTCTTAAAGGTTTAACTGCAGAATTGCCGTCCGCAGGGCCGAAATCTGAAGAAATTTGTTTGGCCTAATAAAAGTTTGTTTTAAATTTGCACGCTCCTATTGCACTGGCCCATGGTGTAATCGGCAACACTACTGATTTTGGTTCAGTCATTCTAGGTTCGAGTCCTAGTGGGCCAACGAAAAAAACCCCGTCCATACCGGACGGGGTTTTTGTTTGACCAGCCATTTTGGATTACTTTATTGCATTACGCCGCACATTGGCCAGAGCGCTTTCGGGGTCTTGTTTTTTCTAAAACGCGAATCAGATTCCCGAATCAAATTCATAATAGGTAATGTCGAATCCTGAAAATGCTTCCTTTAGAGCCTCGGAAGCGTCGCCAAAAATTTCCCCTGAAAAAGTGCTGATTTCAAAAAATTGTGCAAGAAAGGGGCCGACATTAGCTGCATGTGCCAGAACAGCATTCGAATCCCTGTACGCTTCAAGTACCTTGCACTCGGAGTGGTCAGCATTGAAATACCAGTCATAGGACAGGGTGCCATTCCCGGCTTCTTTTTCCCTTACAGTTTCAACGATTTTGGAAATGAGTTTCTTAAACTCTTCAGTTTTGCCTGGGTTAATCGCGAAATGTGCAATCAGTTTTAATGGTTTCATATCCCGGATGTTTTTGAGTTAAAAGGTAATGTACGCAATATTTTTCTTTGGCGAAACTATTTCAATGGATAGGGGGGTTAATTCACCGAACACCACTTTTTAAAGGGAATCAGAGATGCCCTGGATTGGATGTGCTGATATGTAAATGCAGGGGTGGGGTGTAACTTATCTTCGGGTGGGGGAGGGGGCGCCCCCTGATCATCGTAATTTTATGGCCAGCTGTCCCAAGGCCCCCCTCAGCGGGCCGTGATGATAAACTGGTATTCCAGCAGGGTGTCATTGGTCTCAATGTTAATGAACCCTGCCGCTCTTAGTTCACTGACAATGGTCTCCCTGTCTATCTTCATGCTTTTAGGGGGTCCCACCGGGAGGTCCTTTTTAAAATAATCAATTACGATCAGTACGCCTCCCGGTTTTAAACCGGAACGGACTTTTCCAAAATAGATGCTGCGGTCCTCAATGTGATGGTAGGTGTTTACCGTTATCACCTTGTCCACCTCCCCGGGTTCCAACAGTGGGTCGTCGTAAGGAATTATGCGGAGGGAAAGTTTCGAATCAGGGATCCCAAGCCTGTCTTTTTTGATCCGGATGTACTCCTGGAATCTTTCATCCACATCTGCAGCGATCACTTTTGCCCCTGCCTCCACCAGGCGAAAACTGAAATATCCCGTTCCGGATCCTATATCCATGATCGTTTCACCGGCCACATCCCCTATATACTCCAGTACTTTCTCCGGCTGCTGATAGGAATCCCGCCTACTGGACTCGAAACTTCGGGTCAGCGATTCAAAATCTGCCTGATTCATATGCTGGTTGGCCCGGTTATGGTGCCCGTGTTCTTCCTGGGTATACCCCTGAAATCCCAGCAGCAGTGCAATGAGGCCAAATAATTGAAGAGCGGATGACTTTAGGATCATTTCTTTTTATTCCTTTCGTTGATCCAAAATACAAATTAACTGCCAAAAGCCAGAGGGGAGCTGCCTGTTTCAGGATTTCCCTGATTGAATTATTTTGGGATGCATGAAGCGGATTCTGGCACATCTTTTATTCTTCAGAGTGGCGGTCCCTTCTGATGTAGCCCAGAAGGAAACACTGACAGTGGACGATTACGAATCCCCGCCTTTTGTGGTCTACAACCAGGATGCACCCTGGACGGCATCAGTATTTGGCTTTGGGAAAAGATGGAGTAGGATCTGGAACAGCCTTTCAAGGTCAAGCGCTACCCCTGAAGAACATTCCCTGAGAAGGAAGGCTCAAGGAGAGCCGGGACTGGGAAGTGCTATTACTGGAGTTTCAAATGGAATTGCATTGATTCAATGGTGTTTCACTTTATATAAAAAACTGGTTTCATCTTCAGTTTACAGGCAACCCCCTGAATCATTTCTCTGAAGACCCTGTCTTATAAAGGCCTGCGTGTCAGTATAATTTTATGCAAATCCATTTTGCAGAAAGGAAAAATTCGTATATTTGCACCACTGAAAGAATAGAAGGGTATTCATGAGGGGACAAAAAGTCCCCTCTTTTATTACCACTATTTTAAAGTGTTTGACCCTATGTCAGGTAATCGGCTTCAGAATCGGGTAG
>SBFL01000388.1 GCA_006227965.1 Bacteroidota bacterium
GGGACCCTTGGGTTTGGGCGGTATATCCGCTACATCCCGTATCCTGTAATCTCGGGGTTCATGACGGCCATTGGCCTGATCATCATCCTGACCCAGATTCTGCCGGCTATGGGGTATTATCCCAAAGAAGACCTGGTATTTGTCGAAACCTACAAACCGGAAGCCGAGGAACTCATCCTGGAAAATATCCTGAAAGAAGAGGCTGGGGAAGGCATCCTGGTTTTGGAAGACTTTAAGGAAACCATCGAAAGGTCCGGTGAAATCACCGAATCCGAAATCCAGCAGGAAGCCCAAATCCTGGCGGGTTCAGCAGCCTCAGGCGTACTAGGTACGATCCGGGCGCTGCCCAGGGCGCTTATGAACATCAATTGGGTGGAACTCCTTTTATGCCTTTTTACCATAGCCATTATTTATGGGTTTCCCCGGGTAACCTCCACGGTACCCAGCACCCTGGTGGCCTTATTGCTGGTATCGGGTGCCGCTTACCTGCTTCAAATCAACTACAGGCCCATTGAAGAAATTCCCGAGGGGTTTCCCCTGCCCCAGTGGAGGGTTTTTACCGAAATCAATGTAAAAACCGTTACCACCCATGTTTTTACGGCCCTTACCCTGGCACTGCTGGGGGCTATTGATTCCCTGCTTACTTCCGTGGTTGCCGACAATATGACCAAAACCAAACACAGGCCAAACCAGGAATTGATCGGCCAGGGCATAGGAAACAGCATTTCGGCCATATTCGGAGGACTCCCCGGGGCAGGCGCTACCATTCGAACGGTTGTGAACATCAATTCAGGAGGGGTTACCCGCCTGTCCGGGATGATTTCGGGAATCCTGCTCCTGAGTATCATGCTGGCGCTGGGGCCGGTAGCCTCCCAGATACCCGCTGCCGTACTGGCAGGGATCCTGATTACTGTTGGCGTAAAAGTGATGGACTATAAAGGCCTCAGGGCGATCCCCAGCCTTCCAAAGGACATTCGTATAGGGCCGGTCAGGTTGAGTTCCGAAGTGATTCTCATGTTGGCGGTGCTGTTGCTGTCTACCTTCTGGAACCTGGTATATGCCGTGGGGATTGGCCTTGTCTTTGCCTCCCTGATGTTCATGAAAAAAATCGGGGACCTAACGGCCCAGCGATCCCAGGTACGACCTCTCCAGCAGGATAAATCCTGGGGAGACAAGTGGAATCTTCCGGACGAACTGATGGAAGGGGTCTTTATCAAGCATATTAAGGGGCCTTTGTTTTTCGGTACGACTGCAGATTTTCAGCAATTAGCCGATCAAATTCCAAAAACGGCCAGCACGGTAATCATACGTCTCGGGAGGATGCAGTATATGGATCAGACCGGCCTTTACGCCATGGAGGAAGTATTGCAGGAACTCATCAGCCATGAAATTAGGGTCCTGCTGGTGGATATTCAGGAACAGCCCAGGTATCTGATGGAGCGCATAGACATCATTCCGGACCTCATAAATGAGGAACATATCTTTGAGGACTTCCACACATGCGTGGAATGGATTCGCACCAATGTACCCGCAGCAAACACCTGATCCCTGATGGTCAAACAAAGAAAAATGCCGTTTATACTCATAGAGTGAAAAATATTACATTTGTGCTCTACCCGGGGTTTCCCCTGAAGGTTAGCCGCTTAAATTGTCTGTGATGATTGACGACCTGAAGAAGCACATAAAAGAAGTAAAGGCATTTACCGCTGACAACCTGGAGAACATCGAGGCATTCCGTATAAAGTATCTGGGGAAAAAAGGCCTGCTCAATGATTTCTTCAGGGAACTGAAAAACGTTCCAAAGGAGGAGAAACGCGCCTTTGGCCAGGCAGTCAATGAGCTGAAAATTGCCGCGAACGAAAAGGTGACTTCCCTTAAGGAACAATTACACCAACAAAAAAAGATTGAAAGCCAGTACGGGGACCTGACCCGTCCCGGAGAACCGATCGAGCTCGGGGCACAACATCCCATTTCGATAGTCCGCAACCGTATTATCGATATTTTCTCCCGAATTGGGTTTACGGTTTCCGAAGGACCCGAGATCGAGGATGACTGGCATAACTTTACCGCCCTGAACCTCCCCGAATACCACCCTGCCAGGGACATGCAGGACACCTTTTTTATTCAAACCGATCCCGATATCCTGCTGCGCACGCATACGTCTTCCGTGCAGGTTCGGTACATGGAGAATCACAAACCCCCAATCCGTACCATTTCTCCGGGAAGGGTGTACCGGAATGAAGCTATCTCTGCCAGATCCCACTGCTTTTTTCACCAGGTAGAGGGGCTTTACATCGACAAGGGTGTGTCTTTTTCGGACCTCAAGCAAACCCTGCAATACTTCACCCAGGCAATGTTTGGCAAATCCAGGATCCGACTGCGGCCCTCCTATTTCCCCTTCACCGAACCCAGTGCCGAGGTGGATGTTTACTGGGGGCTTGAGACCGAAGACCGAGACCGATTACCGCATGACCAAGGGAACCGGTTGGTTGGAAATCATGGGATGCGGCATGGTGGATCCGAACGTGCTGGACAATTGCGGTATCGACTCCTCAGAATACACCGGCTTTGCCTTTGGAATGGGTATCGACCGGATCGCCCTGTTGCTGTACCAGATCTCGGATATCCGCCTGTTGAGTGAGAACGACCTGCGGTTCCTGAAGCAATTCAAAAGCGCTTTCTAAGGCATCATCTCAGTGGAAACCCCTTGGCGGCCCACCAGGGATGAACCTCAATTACAAGCCTTCCGGCCTTTACCATAGGGTCCATATTGGCCAGGCTGTCTGCCATTTCAAGGGTGGGGGTATTGTAGATGGTGATGCCCCGAATTTCCCCATCATCCCCAAAAGGGCCGGAAATATCGGCAAAGCCCTCTGCATACATCTTGCCGAGATGTGCTAAATGAAGTCTCTGAAGGCTGTCCGCTTCTGCCTTGCTCTGAGAACGGTTGGGTCCGCTTTTCAAAAAGGCGATGAAGTACTGCTGCATCAGGACCGTGTCTCCTGATTTTTCATCCACGTACTCGAACACTTCATATCCCTTATCGAGCAGTCGGTGCCGCAAATCCTGCACAGAAGGTTCTGCCTCTTCAGGCTGCGTGCGGATCGCTTCCTCTGAAAGCTTCTTATCTGGGTTGCAGGCACAGCTACAAATCAGCAACAAGGCACAAGCCACCAGTGAGTTCAATCTTTCCATGTGGAATAGGGGTTTTGGCTTAGCTGAGAGTTATAATATCTGGGATCTCCGGTTACTTCCCGGCCCAGCCAGGAAGGACGGGGAAAATCCTCCTCCTTATCTTGCAACTCTACTTCGGCCAGGATAAGCCCCTGATTAGCCCCAGAGAATTCATCCACTTCAAAAGTGTGCTCGCCACAGAGTACCTGATAACGAACTTTTTCAACGGGGTCCGGGATGCAGAGGGCGAGTAGTTCCTCCGCCTCAACCAGGGGTATTTCGTATTCCCATTCAGGGCGGGAGGTGCCCTGGTCAAAGGTCTTCCCTTTAATGGTCAAAAATCCGTGATTCCCAATACAGCGCACCCTGATGGTCCTGTCCGGATCCGTGCAGAAGAAGCCCTGCAAAATGCGGATACGTGAAGATGCCTCCTGGCGGTAACCCGTGCCCTTCACCAGGAATTTTCGTTCAATTTCGATCATCTTTGCAGTGGTTTCCAGGGCATCCCGGAGGGTGATTTGGCAATAATTCGCTTAAATATACCGTAAATTTGGATATGGATCCGTCCATTCCAATCCGCAAGATCATCCATGTAGATATGGATGCATTCTATGCCTCTGTCGAACAGAAAGACGACCCTTCCCTGAAAGGCAGGCCGCTGGCCGTGGGCGGTGGCTCCAAACGAGGGGTGGTGGCTGCTGCGAGCTACGAGGCCCGGAAATTCGGAGTACATTCTGCCATGAGTGGTTACCTGGCCCGTCAAAAATGTCCCAACCTGATTTTCGTTAAACCCCGTTTTGAAAGGTACAGGGAAATTTCCCATCAAATCCGGGAAATCTTCAGGTCCTATACGGATCTGGTGGAACCACTGTCACTGGATGAAGCCTACCTGGATGTCACCGAGAACAAAATCGGCTTCCCCTCAGCAACTCTGATCGCCAGGGAAATCCGTTCCCGCATCTATGAGAAAACCGGGCTCACATCCTCAGCGGGGATCTCCGTCAATAAATTTCTGGCCAAGATCGCCAGCGACCTCAATAAACCCAACGGACAGAAAACCATACCCCCTGAAGAAGTCGAAGATTTTCTTTTGTCCCTGGAAATCCGGAAGTTCTATGGCGTTGGCAAAGTAACGGCTGAAAAAATGCACAATCTTGGCATATTCACGGGAGCTGATCTCAAGAATCGATCCCTTGAGTTCCTTTCAGACCATTTCGGAAAAAGCGGAAAACACTATTATGAAGTGGTCCGGGGCAGTCATCTGAGCCCGGTGAAGGCCAAACGTATTCCGAAATCCGTGGGAGCGGAACGGACATTCTCAGAGAACCTCAGCAGCGAATTATTTATGCTGGAGCGCCTGGAACAAATTACCCGGAAACAGGAATCGCGCCTGAAATCCGGGAAACAAAAAGAAAAAACCATTACCCTCAAAATCAAATACAGCGATTTCCGTTTGCAAACCCGAAGCAAGACACTCCCTCTTTATATTTCAGCTAAATCACTTATCCTCGAAGTAGCGAGGGAGCTGCTTTACCAGGAGCCCCTCCAAGATTCGGTCAGACTGTTGGGAATTTCCCTGTCAAACCTGAATACAGAAGCTAAAAAACCCGAATCCAAAGACGATTCGGTTTCTGTACAACTTCAGTTTTCGTTCTAGGGCTCCCGTTGTAAGGAGACCCCCAAATGTTCCTAAAAATTGCAACTTTCGATCTCCGTAACCCGGAGGGTGTTTACCATTCCCTTATCCTTGATCGGCATGGCAGCCAGGCTGATGAGCATGTCACCGGCATCCAGGAACCCCTTCTGACAGGCAATGCGGTTAACGTCTTCGATGGTTTCATCGGTGGAAACGAACCGGTCGTAATAGAAAGCTTTCACCCCCCAGAGCAGGTTGAGCTGGGAGAGGATCTTCTTGTTGGAGGTAAAGACCAGGATGTGGGCACTGGGCCGCCAGGCAGAAATCTGAAAAGCCGTATACCCGCTGTTGGTGAGGGTGGAGATAGCCTTGGCCTTGATCTCATTGGCCATCAGGGCGGCATGGTAACAGACTGACTTGGTGATATAACGCTTGGTCCTTACGTGAGGAGGTTCCTGTGGCACTTTTATAAGCTGCGACCCCTCCACGCTTTTAAGGATACTGGTCATCTTTTCGATGACCTGCACCGGATAATTGCCCACGGAGGTTTCACCGGAAAGCATAACGGCATCTGCCCCATCCATTACGGAATTGGCAACATCGTTGACCTCTGCCCGGGTGGGCACCAGGCTGGTGATCATGGACTCCATCATCTGGGTGGCAATGATCACGGGGATCCGTGCCTTTTTGGCCTGCAACACCAACTGCTTCTGGATCAGGGGAACTTCCTGAGCAGGGACTTCAACCCCGAGGTCTCCCCTTGCCACCATCAGGCCGTCACAGTACGCCACGATCTTGTCGATATTCCTTACAGCATCGGGTTTTTCAATCTTGGCAATTATGGGGATTTTATGCTCAGAGTGCTTTTCAACCAGTTGTTGCAGGTCAATCAGGTCCTGGCTGTGACGGACAAAGGACAGGGCGATCCAGTCGACTTCCTGTGAAATCGCAAAAATTGCATCTTTAACATCCTTTTCCGTCAGGGCCGGCAGTGATATATTGGTGTTGGGAAGATTTACCCCCTTCTTTGATTTCAAAGGCCCTCCCTGGATCACGCGGGCCCTGACCTTGTTCTTCCTGTTGGTCTGTAGTACTTCAAAAATCAATTTGCCATCGTCCAGCAGGATTTGCTCTCCTGGGTTTACGTCCCTGGGGAAGTTCTTGTAATTCATGTAAACTTCTTCCGCAGTGCCTTCAAAGGGTTCGCCTGTCTTGAAGTCCAGTTCGTCCCCGGGAGCAACGATCACTTCCCCGGACATCACCCCAACTCGGAGCTTTGGACCCTGCAGGTCCCCCAGTATGGCTGTATAAACACCGAGTTCCTCCTGCAGTTCGCGAATCATCTTAATGCGCTCTTCAACATCCTTGTAATCTGCGTGGGAGAAATTGATTCGGAATACGTCCACCCCGGCTGCGATCATTTCCCGGAGCACTTCTTTATTACTGGTGGCAGGTCCCAGGGTGGCAACGATTTTGGTCTTTTTCTTATCTGGCATTTCAGCTAGTAAATTAGGTTGTATTTGGATTTTAGTTTGGAAGCCTCAACTCGGTAGGCAGTGATCACTTTGGGGACTGACAGTAATTCGGAAAGAATCTGTAACCCATGTTCTTCCCCGTCGAGTTTCAGGAAAAAATCAACTTCTTTTCGCTCCGGTATCAAATAGGGACGGTTCATGGTTGGTTCATTCGGGAATAGACCTTCATAAGGGCCGGATGATGCTTCCATGCCAGGATTTCGAAACAGGGTCCATTCCCTGAAATTGCCCTGGTCTTTCCATTGAAAGACCACAAAAAGCCCCTGCTTGTCCAGATCCAGGTCTTTGTCGGTCCTTTTCAACCTAAGTCCGCAGGACTTGTTCAAGGCATACGCAAGAGCGTAATCCTCCAGGTTGCTGTGTATGGCAAATAGGCTGAACGTGGTCTCATCCAGAAGGTCTTCCCAAAATTCCTCCAAAACTCCCATCGCAATAACCAGAAAAGTAAAGATAAAGGTTCTGAGGCAATCCACCTAGCAGTGCCCTTAATGGACGAAGGGGATATCAATTCTTCTTTTTGCCCTGAAGCGCAAAAAAGGCCCTTTTGGAGGCTTTTTCTTCCGCTTTTTTCTTAGAGGTGGCCCGGGCCTTTGCCCTGATCCTGCCTTCGATCCACAATTTAACGGCAAAATGCTTTACCGGATCATTCCCCGTGTCCTCGTAGATTTCATATTGGAACTCCTTTTTTTGTTTCTGGCACCATTCAATAACAAGGCTTTTATAACTGATAACCTTCCCCTCGAGCTGCTCGATATCCACATAGGGGTCAATCACCCGAGACTGTATAAACCTCTCACAATACTCATGGCCACGGTCCAGATAGATGGCCCCGATAAGGGCTTCAAATACATTCCCATATATATTCTCCCCGAAATGGTCCCTGGGGATACGGCTCTGCACGAACTTCAGGAGCCCCAGGTCTTTCCCCAGCTCATTTAGGTGTTTGCGGCTGACGATTTTTGAGCGCATTTTGGTCAGGTAACCTTCATCCCCGCCCGGGACTTCGTTGTAAAGGTGCCTTGAAATAATGGTACCCAGCATGGAATCACCCAGAAATTCAAGCCGTTCATAGTTCATGTGGTTCCCGCTATTATCCTTTTTATTGAGGGAACGATGCAGAAAAGCCCGTTTATAAAGGTCGAGGTTTTTGGGTTTAAACCCCAGGATACCAGTCATCCCCAAAAAAAAATCCCCATCCTCTTTGGAATGGGAATTAAAGATATTTCCAGGGAATGTCATGAGCCCTTTAACTTATTTTCTTGAGTAATACACAGGCATTGTGCCCCCCGAACCCAAACGTGTTGCTCATTGCATACATCACTTCCCGTTCCTGTGCTTTGTTGAGGGTTAAATTAAGTTTGGGGTCTATTTCCTCATCTACCGTGGTATGGTTGATGGTCGGCGGAACCAGATTGTGTTCCATGGCCAGGATAGAGGCGATGGCTTCAATAGCCCCGGCCGCACCGAGGAGGTGACCTGTCATGGACTTGGTGGAATTGATATTGATGTTGCGGGCATGGTCGCCGAAAACCTGTGAAATTGCTTTCAATTCAGCCACATCCCCCAGGGGCGTTGAAGTCCCGTGTGTGTTTATGGCGTCTACTTCTTCCGGAGTGATCCCGGCATCCTGAAGACAGTTTTCCATTACCTTCACCACCCCGATACCTTCGGGATGTGGGGCAGTCATATGGTAGGCGTCACTTGAGAGTCCCCCGCCGACTACTTCGGCGTAGATCCTCGCCCCCCTTGCCCTGGCATGTTCGTATTCCTCCAGGATCAGGGCACCCGCTCCTTCCCCCAGAACAAACCCGTCACGCGTGGCGTCAAAGGGGCGAGAGGCGGTTTCAGGACTTTCATTCCGTGTCGAAAGGGCGTGCATCGCATTGAACCC
>SBFL01000282.1 GCA_006227965.1 Bacteroidota bacterium
TGATGCGGAGGAACTCAGGTGGATGAACAGGGCCCATACCCCGCGACAGGCTCTGGAGTCTCTGGAGGGGATCTCGCGGTATTTCAGCAATTACTCCCTGGACCTCATTTACGGGATTCCGGGAAGTGATTTGGATCGCTGGCAATCGAACCTATCCCGGGCCCTGGATTTCAGGCCACCCCATATATCGGCTTATGCGCTTACCGTGGAGGAGCAAACAGCCCTTCATTCCTTTGTGAAGCGCGGACTTTCCCCCGATGTGGATGAAGAGTTGGCCGGTGAACAATTCCAGGTCATGGTGCAAACCCTTGAAGAAAGAGGATACGATCACTATGAGATCTCGAATTTTGCCATGCCGGGGTTTTATTCCCGAAACAACTCCGGGTACTGGCAGGGGAAAACCTACCTGGGGATCGGCCCTGCAGCCCATTCTTACGACGGACTAAAAAGGTGGTGGAATCCGGCCCATAATCTGAGGTATGTAAGCGCAATGGAAAAAGGAGGCTTTCCTGGAGAAATAGAAGAACTTTCCATACGGGACCGGTACAATGAAACCGTAATGACGGGGCTCAGGACGAGATGGGGGGTATCCCTAACAAGGATTAGGGAGGAGTTCGGGTCAGCTTATGAGGGATATCTTCGTAACCAGGCTGCACCCTATCTTAAGGACCAGCTCCTTTTTCTGGATAACGACACCCTTTACACCGCACGCAAGGGGAAATTTTTGGCAGATGGAATTGCCAGTGACTTATTTATGATTAATTTGAAGTGAATTCCGACAGGCCATTACTATGAAGGTGATTTTTCATCATGACGGAACCCAATGGGAGGCGGACCTCGATGCCGGGATAGATTTGTCTGTACCGATTTCCGGTGCGGGTTCAGGGGTCCTTGCCTGGGGATTGAAACCGGCTGAAATAACCCCCCACCGGGAAGGGGATTATGTAGGCAGCGTAAGGGAGGGGGCGTCTGTCAATTTCAATGATATCAGCTTCAACCCTCATGCCCACGGAACCCATACCGAGTGTATCGGCCATATAACCCCTGCGGCAGAATCTTTATGGAACAACCCACCTCCTTCCTGGCTGGTCGCAACCCTTATAAGCATTGAGCCAGTGGTTGAGGGAACGGGCCGGGTGGTGAGCCAGGAACAATTGGAAAAGGCGCTTCCTGCTCCAGTTTCAAAGGCCGTTATCCTGAGGACGCTCCCGAACCCGGAGGCTAAAAAGCATACAGACCACTCGGGGACCAATCCTCCCTGCCTGGAACCGAAAGGGGTTGGATGGCTCCGCGACCAGGGAGTGGAACACCTGCTGCTGGATCTTCCATCGGTAGACCCGGAAGCAGACGGAGGTGCGCTTGCCGCGCATAAGGAATTCTGGGGCCTGCCAGGAAATCGGCGGCCGGAAGCGACCATTACGGAATTTATTTTTGTCCCGGACTCCCTGAAGGATGGAAAATATCTTTTGAACCTGCAGGTAGCGGCTTTTGATAACGATGCCTGTCCGAGCCGGCCTTTGGTGTTTCCCCTTGTAAAGATGGCACAGCAGCGGGCGTGAGAAAAAGATAACCGGCACCACCAGGAAAAAAGTACGGTTAAAGGAATTTTAAAAGAAGCCATATGGCCGAATTATTACTGGGATTACTGTTAGGGGCATTACTCATGTACTGGGTGTATATGTTGATGAACCGTAAAAAACAAAGGGAGCTCACCTTGCAGCAATCCACCATGCTCCTGGAAAAAGTTAGGTCGGTCTGCAAACTGATTTCAGTGGAGGGGGACTTTGCTGAAATCTACCGGTATGAAAACCGCAAGGAGCTTTTCATGAACCTCTTTAGCAGCAAGAAAAAGGCATTGATCGTGATCAATGCCAAGGCCCATATCGGGTATGATTTCAAAAAGCTCAAGGTTTCGGCAGATCCTGATAAACGGACCATCATCCTGGGAAACTTCCCGCCTCCCGAGATCTTATCCATCGAACCTGAACTCGAGTTCTACGATATTCGCAACGATCTTTTCAACACCTTTACCCCTGAGGACATGACCAGCCTGAACAAGGAGGCTAAGGCGCATATCCGTGAAAAAATCCCAGATAGTGGCTTAATGGACACTGCCCGGCACGAAGCCCTTGAGGCGGTGCTGTTCATGGAGAAGATCGTGGAGACCCTGGGGTGGAAACTCGATTATGAGGCACTGAAACTGGATGGACCAGTTGAAGAGCTTCTCCAGTCCAGGTCTTCGGTTCTGAAGCCCCCGGCTGATTCCAAAAACTAATGCTGCAACGGATGAAACCATTGCTCACCGTATCTTTTATGCCTGCATTCCCGGTTGTGGCCGGGAAGCCTTTTCCCCGGGATCCGGATAAGACCCGCTTCGACACGGAATATAACGCGAGGCAGAAATGCATATAGAAGCATTCCGGGAATATTGCATAACAAAAAAAGGGACTACCGAAGGATTTCCGTTTGACAGGGATACCCTTGTTTTTAAGGTAATGGGGAAGATGTTTGCCGTTGTTCCCCTGGAACGCTTTCCCCCTCAGGCAAACTTGAAATGCGATCCTGAACGCGCTTTGTCACTTCGGGAGACGTATCCCGACCAGATCTTTCCGGGCTACCATATGAGCAAAACCCATTGGAATACCGTTTATATTGAACAACTCCCCGAAAACCTCGTCAGGGAGCTCACGGACCGTTCCTATGAATTGATCGTGGCGTCTCTCCCCAAGAAAACTAGGCAGGCACTGGAAGCCCTGAAATGAGTGATCCCTGTACCGCATTTGAAGTACGCCTGAAGCTGCTTGTCCTGGAGGCCTACTGAAGAGGTTCTTAAAGAGACACAAGTTTTTGCCGGCAAATTGCAGGGGGAAGGAGTAATTTGTTAATGGGGGGAGGGGGCAACCCCCAAACAAAACTTATTCTAACGATAACCTTCGTAAAAGCCTGACCACTCCCTAAAGCCCCTTCACCTGCATTTCCTGGAACCGGTCTGCCTGCAGGCGCATCAATTCTTCCGCCTTTTGTTTTTTGTAGGCATAGACGGCCTCTTCCGATGCGATTTCCCCATACACCTTTTCATTCAATAGCTGGTCTGTTTCCAACAGCTTTTTGCGCTGATCCACCTTTTGTGCCACCCAGGAGGCCACAGCGGTTTCTTCGTCTTCGAGCTTTACGTCGTAAGGGCCCTTTGGGGTCATGAGCTTGACCAGGATGGGTGCCGTTTCAATGGCGAGGAACAGCAAAAAGATAAAGAAGGAAGGAAACCAGGGCAATTCCCCCAGGGCGTTTATGCGTGCCATCAGGCCGTCAAAACCGTCAATCACCGGCTGGGATGTTTCCACAGCCCGGGCATATCCCGCTTCCAGGGTTTCGATTTCCCCTTCCACCGCTGCAATTTTTTCCTGGTTTCCGTCTTTCAGTGCTTTGAGTTCTGCCAGGGAGGCATCGTGTTTTTCACGTTTCTCCTTATACACCGGCCCTTTGCCCACCAGCAGAGTGCCTTTGCGGCCCTCGGCTTCTGCAATATAGGTTTCATAAAGGGAGTCGGTAGCGGTTTCCTTTAGGGCAATTTCCTGTTTGAGGGCCTGTACCTCATTCTTTTTTTGTTCGATCGCCGGGGTGTACTGCAGGCCCAGCTGCTGCTGGTTGTCCAGGGTCATCTGGTTCTTTTGTTCGAGCAGCACCCGGTTGATCTCTTTCTCAAAGATCTTCAGCTCCAGGGGCTTGGAAATGACCACGGCAATAACTACCGCCAGAAGAATCCGCGGGCTCGCCTGCGTAAATTCCTTCCAGAAGTTATCCCTTTTGCGCAGGGTGGATACGATAAACCGGTCCAGGTTGAAGATCAGCAAGCCCCAGACCAGCCCAAAGGGAATGGCCAAATAAATTGTGTCAAAAACGGTGTAAAGGGCATAGGCAGCAGCGATAAAGGCCATCAGGGCCGTAAAGAAGACGGTGGCCCCAATACCGGCATATTTGTTTTGCTCCCCTTCAGAGCACGTATCTAGCAGGGCTCTGTCCGCTCCGGAACAGAGCACGAAAAAGCGGCGTATCATATAGTGTTCGATTTTTGATCTACCTATTAGAACGCAACCCTTTCGCTTTTGTTACGCTAAAAATCTTAAAATATCCCGATGGGATGGGTTTTATGTCTCAGGATCCCTGGCTTTTAAAGAGTTCGGTATAGAACTGATAGAAATAGGGGATGGTCTCAATCCCCTTCAGGAAATTCCATATGCCATAGTGTTCATTGGGCGAGTGGATGGCATCGCTGTTCAGGCCAAAGCCCATCAGGATGGTCTTGGACCCCAGCTCCTTTTCAAAAAGGGGTACAATGGGGATGCTCCCCCCTCCGCGATGCGGTACCGAGGGAGTGCCGAAGGTGGTTTCGTAGGCCCTGCTGGCAGCTTTATAGCCTATTGAATCAATTGGGGTCACATAGGGTTCCCCACCATGGTGGGGGTTTATTTCCACTCGTACGCCTTGCGGGGTAATGCTTTTGAAGTGCCGTATAAACAGCTCGGTGATTTCATCCGGGTCCTGGTGTGGCACCAGCCGCATGGAAATCTTCGCGTGGGCCTTGCCGGCGATGACGGTCTTGGCGCCTTCCCCGGTGTAGCCTCCCCAGATCCCATTCACGTCCAGGGTAGGGCGGATGGCGTTTCGTTCATTGGTGGTGTACCCTTTTTCTCCATAAACAGCATCTATGTCCAGGGATTTTTTATACTCCTCCAGGTCAAAAGGGGCCTCGGCCATCAGTTCGCGCTCCTTTTGGCTCAGTTCCAGTACCTTGTCGTAAAAACCGGGAATGGTGATGTGGTTGTTCTCATCGTGAAGGGAGGCGATCATTTTGGCCAGTACGTTGATCGGATTTGCCACTGCACCTCCGTAGAGACCGGAATGCAGGTCCCTGTTGGCCCCAGTCACGGTTACCTCTACATAGCTGAGTCCCCGCAGCCCCGTGGTAACGGAGGGGACATCATTGGCAATCAGGCCGGTATCGGAGATCAAAATAATGTCATTGGCGAGCTTCCCCCGGTTCTCCTTTACAAAATCAGCCAAACTAACACTCCCCACTTCTTCCTCCCCCTCGATCATGAACTTGACATTGCAGGGGAGCAGGTTTTTTTTGACCATGAATTCAAGGGCCTTGATGTGCATGAACATTTGACCCTTGTCATCGCTTGCACCCCGGGCGAAAATGGCGCCTTCCGGATGCAGATCCGTCTTCCTGACAACAGGTTCAAATGGAGGGGAATTCCACAAATCCAGCGGATCAGGGGGCTGAACGTCGTAATGCCCGTAAACCAGAATCGTGGGAAGATCTTCCCCCGCTATCTTTTCCCCGTAAATGATCGGATAGCCTTTGGTTTCGCAGATTTCGACCGCATCGCAGCCTGCTTTCCTCAGGGCACCGGCCACGGCTTCGGCCGTATTCAGGACATCCTGGGTATAGGCGGAATCCGCACTCACGGATGGGATTTTTAATAGTTCGATCAGTTCATTAACAAACCGGTCCTTGTTTTGAGAGAGGTATTCGCGAATCTGGTCCATGGAAATTTTTTACTCGAAACCAAACATACAAAAAAGAACTTTTCCGCGGATTCTTTATAAATATCCCATGGTTAGGTAGTTTTTTGTAAATTTCAGGAATTCAGGCCAGCGGGCCTGTGCGCTAACAGCCAACCCGTATGAAAAATCAGAATCACCGCAAATGCCTGGGCATCCGATTTAGCCTGTGGCTGGCTTCTCTATTACTTGCCTTTCCCCTCACAGCTCAGCAGCAGATCGGGCGGCCCCTAATTACGAATTATAAATATCAGGATTATCAGGGGGACCCCATTAACTGGTGGGTGCTCGAAGAT
>SBFL01000171.1 GCA_006227965.1 Bacteroidota bacterium
AAAATCCGTGCACCTCGTCCGGGAAAATGAGGACCTCGTTGTATACCCCGAGGGCATCCAGTTTGTTTTTAAGGTCTACGGACTGGCCGATCATCACATTTCGGTCGTCATCCCCGCTGATGATCAGGACCGGTGCCTTCCAGTTAGACAGGTCCGAGACCGGGGAGGATGCATGGGCCTGATCCATCAGCTCTTTGGTGATTCCCCAGCCACCTCCCGGGGAGAAATCCCTACCCCTCCAGGCCCAGTCGTGCACCCCGTGCAGGTCTACCCCGGCCTTGAAAAGTTCCGGGTTTCGGGCCAGTCCCATAGCGGTCAGGTAGCCCCCGTAGGACCCTCCCCAGAGGCCAACGCGTCCGGGGTCTACTGCCTCCAGGGATTGCAGGTATTTCCCCGCCGCAACGATATCCTGATATTCCGAAGCCCCCCTGGGTCCCTGCTCCGGGGCCCTTCGGAAGGCACGACCATAGCCGATCCCGGACCGGTAATTCACCGAAAGCACCACATATCCTCTGGAGGCGAGGTACTGGTTCATGCTGTAGGCGTTGGCGTAGTAACCGCTGTAGTGGTAACCGAGGAGCATCTGCCGGATAGGCCCTCCATGCATGTAGACTACAGCGGGATAGGTTTTCTTTGCCCCCGGGGGGGGTGTAAAAAGCTGTCCGTGGATCAGCTGTCCGTCCGGGGCCTGAAAGGTAACCTCCCTTGGCATTTGCAGCCGGGATGAAGGAAAAGACCCTGGCAAAGCAGTCAGGACCTCCCTTTTATCTCCCATTTGGAGTACGGCCGCAGTGGGACGGTTATAGGACCCCTCCCGATAGGCGATGGCCCCCTGTGCCAATCCGGCCACATGTGTTTGTATGCCCTTAGGGCCGGTGATCCTTCCTGAAGCGCCTGATGCAATGTCGGTCTGCCAGATGTGGCGGCGGTTGGTATCCGCACAATTGCTGGAGGAATACAGCATGGTCCCATCTGGGGAAAGGCTGCTGTTTTCCGTGATACAGTTGCCCGGAGTGAGGTCCCTGAGGTTGCTTCCGTCTGGATGGATTGCATAGATATGGTTCCAGCCCTCGTGCTCTGAATAGAACAGGATGTGATCCCCAGTCCACCGCAGGGGTTCGTTTGGATAATACTGGGCGAACCCACCGTCATCCCCGGGGGATTTCCAGATGGAGACGGCCCGGCCGCTGCTGAGGTCCCCTACCATAACCTCAAAAGGGTTACCCCCGGTAAGGTTCCGCAGCTCGTCCTTGCTCCGTCCTGGCCTTCTCA
Organism: Bacteroidota bacterium; assembly: GCA_006227965.1. Taxonomy (GTDB): domain Bacteria; phylum Bacteroidota; class Bacteroidia; order Flavobacteriales; family Flavobacteriaceae; genus Robiginitalea. The sequence continues at coordinate 1,273 of SBFL01000171.1, forward strand.
GGAAAGCCATCCGATTGCCGTCCGGTGACCAGACCGGCTGCTCATCAAAACCCAGGGCAGGGGCGATCCATTGGATCCGGTTTTCTTCCAGATCGAACACACCTATGTAGCTGTGGTCGCCCCTGGGGCTTACAAATGCGATTTTGCCACCATCCGGGGACCATTTCAGGTTCCCGACCCCGCTTCGCACCTCGAATAACTGATCCGTTTCGGGATCTTTCAGGGTTATGTCCGGGATATGATAAACCTTCTTGCCTTTTGAGAATAGGAGGCCTCTTCCATCGGGAGCGAGCACTGCTGCTGAGGCAGCTGCAAGGGTATCGACCCTTTTACTGGAAACATCGACCCGGAGCAACTGGCGCAGGGGGACCTCCGGCAGGCTGGACGGGTTTGCCGGCTCACCGTCCCGGTTGTTTCCATTCCCGCGTACGTAAAGGATAATTTCCGGCAGTACCACCTGCAGGGCCAGGTCCAGCCCGTCATCAGCTGTATAATCCGTGAGCTTTACAGGTACTTGGTCCTGAACCGGGCTGTACCAAAGGTTCCGGACCCCTTTCTCATTGACCACCCAGGCCAGGTGGCTGCCATCTGGTGAGGCTTTCAGGGATTCGGTGTAGGGGGCTCCAAGGAGGTCCTCCAGTTCATACTGACCGTATACCTGGGACATGGAGGAAAAAAGACTTGCGATCACAAATAAGAAGCAGTGGTTTTTCATGGGAAGCGTCTTTGTCGGTTCCCTTAAATGTAACCAATTTCTGCTCCATCCGGACAAGAGTCATTGGCGGGTTTCGGGTATTTTAAAAAATGGTGTTTTGAAGGACTTATCCGAGCATTAAGGTATGGAGATCTGCCAGGGCACCATTGCTGTGATCCACCCCCGTGAGGGATTCGATCCTGCCCTTCATAGAGAATTCCACCGCGTTCCAGGAATCCACCACGTGATAGTAGGGCTTATCATGGGCCTTGCGAAAATCCGGGACCCCTTTAATCCTCAGGGTTCCATTCGGGATATGCCAAAACACCCGGGGCCACGGGGGTCTTATTTATGGGATTCGATCCACTTCCGGGCATTTACAAACGCCTGCAGCCATGGGGAGACTTCGTCCTGCCGGCTGGGGTCGTACCAGGCCCAGTTCCAGGGAAAGATGGAACGCTCTATGTGCGGCATGGTCACCAGGTGGCGCCCGCTGTCATCACAGAGCATGGCGGTATTGTAGTCGCTCCCGTTTGGGTTGGCAGGATACCCCTGGTACCCGTAGGTCCCCACGATGTTATACCGTTCCTCAGGGTAGGGGAGGTGGAATTTGCCTTCCCCATGGGAAATCCAGACCCCCAGGGTGCTACCGGCCAGGCCCGACAGCATTACCGAATGGTTCTTTTGGATTTTCACGGAGGTAAAGCTGCTCTCGTGTTTGTGGGAATCATTGAAAGTCATTTTCCCGTGGGTCTCGTGGTCCGGATGGATCAGTTCCAGTTCCATAAACAGCTGGCACCCATTGCAAATACCAATCGACAGTGTGTCCGGCCGACTGAAAAAATTCCTCAGGGCCTGCCGTGCCTTATCGTTGTATTTGAAGGCCCCGGCCCATCCTTTGGCGCTTCCCAGAACGTCCGAATTGGAGAAGCCACCCACTGCACCGATAAAGCGAATTCCCTCCAGGTTTTCCCGCCCGCAGATCAGGTCGGTCATATGTACATCTTTCACATCAAATCCGGCCAGGTACATGGCATGGGCCATTTCCCGTTCCGAATTACTGCCCTTCTCCCGGAGGATAGCTGCCTTGGGCCGGCTTCCTACCGGCATTTTTATCTTGGGAAGATTCCCCTTAAACTTTTTGGGAAGGCCGAATTTCAGGGGTTGTTCCTTATAGTTGCGGTACCGTACCCCTGCAAGGCCCCCAGCGGTTTGTTTCTGATCCAGGAGATAGGAGGTCCTGTACCAGGTGTCCCGAAGGGCATTTACATCGAGCTCAAGGCTAACCCGGTGGTTTTTCAGACGGAGTTCGGCCCGGTCCAGGACGCTCCCGATTTTGCAGAGGGTAATGCCCTGCTCACGGAAAATCTTCTCGATCTTTTCATCTTCCGCCTGTATCACCACTCCGGTATTTTCAGAAAACAGCAAACGGATCATATCAGGCTCTCCCAGCGGGCTGAGGTCGATATCGGCCCCTGTCCCGGGGGAGGCAAAGCAACCTTCTAAAAGGGTGGTAATTAGGCCTCCTGAAGCCACATCGTGCCCCGCCAGGATCATGCCTGCCCTTATGCTCTGCTGAAGGGCATCAAAGGCCCTGGCAAAAGTTCCGGCATCTTTCACGGTAGGGGCTTCATTGCCCACCTTTCCGAGGACCTGGGCAAATGAAGACCCCCCCAGTTTGTGGGCATCCCCAGAGAGGTTCAGGTAGTACAGGGCCCCGCCCTCCTTACGGAATACGGGTTCCACCACCCGACGGATATCGTTGCAATGGCCCGCTGCCGAAATAATAACAGTGCCGGGAGCCAGCACTTCCTTGTCCGGGTATTTTTGTTTCATGGACAGGGAATCCTTACCCGTCGGTATATTGATACCCAGGGCAATGGCAAAATCGGAAGCCGCCTTTACGGCCTGGTAGAGGCGGGCGTCTTCCCCATCGTTGTTGCAGGGCCACATCCAGTTGGCAGACAAACTCACGGATCGTAATCCCTTTTCGAGAGGTGCCCAGACCAGATTGGTCAGCGCCTCGGCAATACTGTTTCTACTCCCGGCCTCCGGGTCGATCAGGGCGGACACCGGAGAGTGGCCCAGGGAGGTGGCAATACCCTCCCTGCCGGCAAAGTCAAGGGCCATTACCCCACAGTTGTTCAGTGGGAGCTGCAGGGGACCTGCACACTGTTGCTTGGCAACACGCCCTCCCACACATCGGTCCACCTTATTGGTCAGCCAGTCCTTGCAGGCAACTGCCTCCAGTTGCAGCACCTGTTCCAGGTACTCGTGGAAGTGTTCTATCTGATAGGCTATCTCCCCGTATTCGAGGGGAATGGTCCTGTCTTCCATAATGGTTTGGGGAGAACTGCCGAACATATCGGAGAGTTCGAGATCCATAGGGGTTTGTGAAGAGGAGGCAAAGGTAAACCGCCTGTCCCATGTCACCTCGCCTACATCGTAAAGGGGGGCGCGCTCCCGTTCGGAGACCCTTTTGAGAAACTCCATGTCCTCCGGATTCATCACCAGCCCCATCCGTTCCTGGGATTCATTCCCGATTAATTCCTTGGCCGAAAGGGTTGGGTCTCCCACAGGCAGGCGGTCCAGGTGGATGTATCCTCCGGTCTCCTCCACCAGTTCCGAGAGGCAGTTCAGGTGTCCCCCCGCCCCGTGATCGTGTATGGAGATGATCGGGTTTTTTTCGCTCTCCACGAGTCCCCGGATGGCGTTTGCCGCCCGTTTTTGCATTTCCGGGTTGGATCGCTGTACGGCATTTAATTCAATGGCCGTACTGAACTCTCCCGTATCCGCGCTTGAAACGGCTGCGCCTCCCATCCCAATGCGGTAGTTGTCTCCTCCGAGCACAACAATACGGTCTCCTTTTTTAGGGGTATCCTTGAGGGCCTGGTCGCTTTTGCCGTATCCGATCCCTCCCGCAAGCATGATTACCTTGTCATAGCCCAATACCCGGCCGGATTCCTGATGCTCAAAGGTCAGCACGGAGCCGCTGATAAGCGGCTGCCCGAACTTGTTCCCGAAATCTGAGGCCCCGTTCGAGGCTTTAATTAGGATGTCCACAGGCGTCTGGTAGAGCCAGTTCCGCTCGGGTACATGCCGTTCCCAGGGCCGGTCCTCCTGAAGGCGGGAATAAGCCGTCATATAGACAGCGGTACCTGCCAGGGGCAGCGCCCCTTTTCCCCCGGCGAGCCTGTCGCGGATTTCCCCACCTGAACCCGTGGCAGCCCCGTTGAAGGGTTCCACGGTGGTAGGAAAATTATGGGTCTCGGCCTTAAGGGAAAGGACGGAGGTAAAGGCCTCTTCCCGGTACCAGTCAGGCTCATCCGGCCGGCCCGGTGCAAACTGCACTACCTCCGGTCCCTTAAGGAAGGCGACATTGTCCTTATAGGCCGATACAATCTCATTTGGGTGGGTTTCGGAGGTTTTGCGAATCAATTTAAAAAGGGAATCCGGCATTTCCCTGTGGTCAATGATAAAAGTCCCGTTGAAGATCTTGTGCCTGCAGTGTTCTGAATTCACCTGACTGAAACCAAAAACCTCTGAATCCGTAAGCGGACGCCCCAGGCGCTGGCTCAATTCCTCCAGATAGTGGATTTCCTCATCACTAAGGGCGAGACCTTCCTCCTTGTTGTAGGCCGGGATATCATGGATGTCCCGGACAGGTTCGGCCTCGTGCGCAATTTGGAACAGGTCCTGTCTGAGGCCTGAGAATTTCTGGAACAACATCGGGTCGAAATCCGTGTCTGAAGCCGTTGCACGCCGGTACAATTCAATTCGCGTGATCCCCTCTATACCCATATTCTGGGTGATTTCGGTGGCGTTTGTACTCCAGGGGGTCACCATGGCCGCTCTGGGGCCAATAAAAAAGGCGTCTACAGACGCCGTTTCCA
>SBFL01000239.1 GCA_006227965.1 Bacteroidota bacterium
AACTGGAACATCGCAAGACTGAGGTTGCAGAAGTAATGCGCGGCGTATTCCATGCTTCCTATGCGGTGGAGGCTAAAATCCTGGGAGCCACTGATTTCCCTCCTTTAAGGCGGACATTGGCCGGCTACAGGGAATCGAACAATGATTTCTACGGCTATATTAAGGACGGGGTCCTGGCCGGGGTTGTGGAAGTGGACGCGACCGCGGCGCGGACCCACATCCAAAGCCTGGTCGTCCATCCCGATTATTTCCGCATGGGCATCGGGACCCAACTGGTTAACATGGTCTTGAACACCTACGAATCTCAGGTCTTCACGGTGGAAACCGGATTGGCCAATAAACCTGCCACAGACCTGTACCTAAAGCATGGATTCCGAAAAAAAGGGGAGTACGACACGGACCACGGGGTACGGAAGGTGCGGTTTGAGAAACAGGTGTAATAACCGTAGGTCCCCAGCCACTCGAAGTCAGGACCCCATGACCGTCTTGCCATGTTTCATACTACCCCTTTTGTAACCTGATTGTGCTTTGGTCCGTCCTATAGCCAAAACAACATTATTTATGCGAGGTATTTTTTACAACAATTCGGAAAAACGTTTGCGATCTGGGTGGAGGATCCTGGTATTCCTGATCCTGTTCTGGTGCCTTGCAGCCCTGACCCTGGCGATCAAGCCGCTTTTCGGCTCTATGACCAAAAGGGAATATCTGGAGAACTTCAGCCTGATGATCATCGGCATCCTGGCAATTTCTGCTACCCTTTCCGTTTGGATCTCAAGAAAATACCTCGATAAAAAATCCTTTGTTTCTCTAGGCTTGAAACCCTCCAAAAGAGCATGGACCGACCTCTTCTTTGGTTTTCTTCTGAGCGCGGCTATGGCTGGTATATTCTTATTTATCGCGGTGAAACTGAACCTGGTCGAGATCAACAGTATCAATTGGGAGCATCGATCCTTTGACTTAACAACTTTAAGTGGGTACAAGTCCATGATGCAGACCTTCGCCATGGCCACACTAGTTTTCCTGCTTTTGGAACATGTGCTGGTTGGTTACTGGGAAGAACTTGTTTTTCGAGGATACCTGTTCCAGAACATGTCTTCAGGTATGGGCCGGCTGCCTGCCATCCTGCTTTCCTGTGTGATCTATGGGGTTGTTCACAGCATGAATCCCAATGCTACCCTACTCTCTTCCTCCATTATTATTCTTTTTGGATTCCTCAGGATTTACGGATATCTCGCCACTGGTATGTTATGGCTTTCCATGGGGATGCATATAGGATGGAATTTCTTTCAGGGACCCATATTTGGGTTTGCGGCCAGCGGCCATCAGACGGCGACCTGGCTGGAGTTGGAAATCCTGGAGCCCAACTGGCTTAGCGGCGGGTCCTTTGGGCCTGAGGGAAGCCTGCTGATTATCCCCATTGTCTTGCTGGCACTCTTGGCCATGAAGGTATGGAGCAACAGGGGCAGGATGACCTTTTCAAAGCAGCCACTGATCAGTTAAGCTGTTTCCTGTGACAGACCCGTTTAAACCTCCTTATGATCTAGTACAGGGACTGCCAACTGATACTGCCAACTGCATACTAAAAAAGGTGACCCGTCTCCGGGCCACCTTCTTCATATAAGGCAGTAGGTTTCTGCTGAAAACTACTTCAGGTCAAAACGGTCAAGGTTCATCACCTTGTCCCAGGCTTTTACAAAGTCCGCAACGAATTTCCCTTTGGAATCATCGCTTCCATAGACCTCTGCGAGGGCACGGAGTTCGGTGTTTGAACCAAAGATCAGATCTGCACGTGTTCCGGTCCATTTCAATTCACCGGTCCTGCGGTCCCTTCCTTCAAATACTTCCTCGTCTGCATCAACTGCCTTCCATTCAGTACTCATATCCAGCAAGTTGGAGAAGAAATCATTGGTCAGCGTACCAGGCTTGTCGGTAAAGATTCCGTGCGCCGAGCCGTCAAAGTTGGCGTTCAGGGCACGCATGCCCCCTACCAGTACCGTCATCTCAGGTGCTGTCAGGGTCAAAAGCTGCGCCTTGTCCACTAGTAGTTCTTCAGTCTTGGCGGTAAACTTTTGTTTCAGGTAATTGCGGAAACCATCGGCCACGGGCTCGAGCCATTCAAAGGATTCAGGATCTGTCATTTCAGCCGTGGCATCTGTCCTACCCGGAGTAAATGGCACGGTAACGCTGTTACCGGCATCTGCAGCCGCCTTTTCAACAGCAGCACAACCTCCTAAGACGATCAGGTCTGCCAGGGAAACTTTTTTATTACCGCTTTGGGCGTTGTTGAAATCCTGCTGGACCTTTGTCAGTGTATCCAAAACCCTGCCCAGTTGCACCGGGTTGTTGGCTTCCCAATGAACCTGTGGTGCCAGGCGTACCCGCGCTCCGTTAGCTCCGCCCCGGAAATCGGATCCTCTGAACGTAGAGGCCGAAGCCCAGGCGGCACCGACCAGCTGAGATACCGTCAGACCAGAGGCCAGAATGGTTTCTTTCAGGATTTTGATATCCCCTGCATCGATCAATTCATGATCTACTTCAGGCACAGGATCCTGCCATACCAGGTCCTCACTTGGTACTTCAGATCCCAGGTAGCGGGACTTTGGGCCCATATCCCTGTGTGTCAGCTTAAACCAGGCCTTTTGGTAGGCTTCCTTAAACTCTTCCGGATTTTCCAGGAAATGCCGCGAGATCTTCTCATAGGCCGGATCCATCCGCAGGGAAAGGTCGGTGACCAGCATGAACGGGTCATTCATTTTGTTCGGGTCGTGCGCATCCGGCACGGTCCCGGCCCCGGCTCCATCCTTGGGCTTGTACTGCCAGGCTCCTGCAGGGCTCTTGGTCAGCTCCCATTCGTATCCAAAGAGGTTTTCCAGGTATTTGTGACTCCATTGGATGGGGGTGTCCGTCCAGGCACCCTCCAGCCCGCTGGTAATGGTGTCGGAACCTTTACCGGTGCCAAAATTACTCTTCCAGCCCATGCTCTGCTGCTCGATAGATGCTCCTGCAGGTTCCGCTTCCAGGTACTCAGCATCGCTGGCCGCACCGTGGGTCTTCCCGAAGGTATGCCCTCCGGCAATCAGCGCAACGGTCTCGTAGTCATTCATGGCCATCCGTCCGAATGTCTCACGGATGTCATGGGCGGCAGCCACCGGATCCGGGTTCGCGTTGGGTCCTTCGGGGTTCACGTAGATCAGCCCCATATGGGCAGCACCCATTTGCTTTTCGAGCTCCCCGCTTTCGCTGTACCTGTCCTTGTTTCCAAGCCATTCAGCTTCAGAACCCCAGTAGATGTCCTCCTCGGGCTGGTAGATATCTTCACGCCCTCCTGCAAATCCGTACATGGGCAGCCCCATGGACTCGTGGGCGACATTCCCGGCCAGGATCAACAGGTCTGCCCAGGAGAGTTTCCTGCCGTATTTCTTCTTGATGGGCCATAACAGCACGCGTGCCTTATCGAGGTTGGCATTGTCCGGCCAACTGTTTAGCGGCGCAAAACGCTGGGCACCCGTTCCCCCGCCTCCGCGGCCATCCGCGATGCGGTAAGTCCCGGCGGCGTGCCAGGCCATCCGGATAAAGAACGGCCCGTAGTGGCCGTAGTCCGCCGGCCACCAGTCCTGTGAATCGGTCATGAGGTCCGTCAGGTCCTTTTTAACTGCTTCCAGGTCGAGGCTTTTAAATTCCTCAGCATAGTCAAAATCTGCCCCCATGGGGTCTGCCAGCTCTGAGTGCTGGCGCAGGATGTTCAAATTTAGTGCATTGGGCCACCAATCCCGGTTGGTGGTACCCCCGCCTGCTGCCTGTTTTAGCTCCCCATTGAGGAACGGGCACTTGCTGGCATCTTGAGAAGTAGTTGAATGTGGGTTATTTTCCATGGATTTAGAAATTTATTTTTCGAGTGTAGACAAAACAAAATAACAATAATAAAACCTTATTAACCTGATGTGTGCCATTCATAAAATTTATTCAAAAATAAATTCCACTTATGTTTTCAGATCGGATGGCAAGTCCTTTAAATTTACAAAAAAAGTGAGGTCCTTGAAAATGGAATTAGGCCATTTTTATGGAGCATAAATTCATGGTATGATCCGACCTGATATCCTGATAATTGGCGCGGGCCTTACCGGATTGTGCCTGCACCATTTCCTAAAGGACTCCCCCTTTAAAATACATCTTGTGGAAGCACGGCCCCGGGTGGGTGGCAGGATCCACACCAAACATCCAGAGGGCGGCCCACCCCTGGAAATGGGGGCCACCTGGCTGGGTGCCAAACACACCCGCCTTGTTGAACTCCTTAAATCCCTCGACCTTAAAGTGTTCCCCCAGAAGCTTGGAACAAATGCGATTTACGAGTGGATCTCCACCAGCCCGCATCAGCTGGTGGCCCTGCCTGAAAATGAGGAACCGAGTTACCGCCTACGGGGTGGCACCAGTACCCTTATAGATGCCCTGGCCAATGAAGTTGGCCCTGATTCCCTCTACCTGGGTGAACCGGTTGAGAAAATCACCCTCACTCCCGATGGAATCCAGGCAATTACGGGCAAAAGGATTTTCCAGGCCCGGGCGATCGTCTCCACCCTCCCTCCCAACTTACTTTTGAACCAGGTCAACATACAGCCCGAACTTCCCGGGGACCTTACCGGGGTCATGGAAAAGACCCATACCTGGATGGGCGAATCCATCAAGTTTGCGCTTTCCTATAAAGAAGCCTTCTGGCGCGAGCCGATCAGCAGCGGGACGGTTCTCAGCAACGTAGGCCCGGTCACCGAACTCTATGACCATTCCTCCTTCGCGGAGGATTCGTATGCCCTTAAAGGATTTTTTAACGGCACCTATGCCTCCTTGAAAAGGTCAGAAAGGGAGGCTATGGTGATGGGGCAGCTGCGCAGGTATTACGGCAACCGGGTTGATGACCATACGGGATATCACGAGGCTGTCTGGGCCCGGGAACCCTTTACCTATGCCCCCTATGAAACCCATGTGCTGCCCCACCAGAACAACGGACACCAGCTCTATCAAAAACCCTATCTTGACGGCAAATTAATTGTGGCAGGATCGGAAACCGCCAGCCTGTACCCCGGGTACATGGAAGGTGCCATACGGAGCGCGGAGTTTGTCTACGATCTTCTGAAACATCGAATTTAAAACAGGGAAGTATGCCCACTTTGAACAAGGAAATAAGGCCCTGGTCTTTTTTCATTTTCCCGATGCTCCTCCTGGTTGGTCAGGGGTCCGGTTGGGCTCAGAACAACTATGCCGAAGAGGACAGCCTTTATATTGAAGAAATGGAGTACAATACAGAACCCTACAAGGTTTTGCATGCAGAACCGCTTTATATTGACCTAATCCGCGACCTGGGGGCCCGGAAGGGAGAACGCGAGTGGAACCTTGGGCTGGGGATCGCAGACAATCTGGAATTTGACTCCTATGAAGCCCTTATTGAATATGAATGGGCGGCTGCCAACCGGTTGGGCCTGGAGGTGGAGCTCCCCTTCACCTTTTTCTCCCCCATGGAGGGAATCCCGCGGGATTCCATTCCATCCAACCAGCTGGATGCCCTTCAGGTGGCCATGCAATGGACCTTTTATGTGAATGTTGAACAGGCCGTATCCATGGCTCTGGGATACCTTAATGAATTCGAGCTATCCGATTTCAACGATTTTGGCAATCCTCTTTTCAAAGGAAATGCTTACAACCCTTTTTTGGTAGTGGCCAAAAGATGGGGGGACCATTTTCACTCCCTCATATACACCGGGCCGATATTTGAACAGGAATTCGAAACCGGGGATTTTGAAGTTGACTACGAGATCAATACCAGCTTTCATTACA
>SBFL01000162.1 GCA_006227965.1 Bacteroidota bacterium
ATCCTTTACAAGGACATGGAGGAACTCGACCGGATGGTCCGAAAAGACCTGAGCACGTGAATTGTAAGAATTGCCAGGAACCGCTGCAGCAAGCATTTCACTTCTGTCCCAACTGTGGCGCACGTATTGTCAATCACCGAATCAATCTAAAAAGGCTCTTTAGGCAATTTACCGGTTGGTTTCTCAATCTGGACAATGCCCTGCTGCGTACCTTCACCGGAATGTTATATCAACCTGAAAAAGTTATATCGGCATACATCGGTGGAGTGCGAAAAAAATACATGAGTCCTCTAAGCTTCCTGACCATTGCCATAACACTGGCAGGACTCATGATTTTTATTTTGCAACGACGCTTCCAGGGACGGTTAGACTTTACGATGGGGGCTGAGGAAGTCAACCCGGAATTCAGTCAGATCTGGTCGGAAATCGTCTTTGACTACAATGCCTTCTTTTTTGTTCTGTACTTACCCATCCTCGCGCTGCCCGCCTATCTGTTTATGAACCGGATAAACTATAATTTCCCGGAGTACATCGTTGTGTTTATCTACACTCTGTCCCAATGGAGCATCCTAACCTTTCCGTTCAGCCTGGCTATTTTGCTGATTAGTACTGAAACCTATGCTTCAGTGAACCAGATAGCTTCAAGCCTTGTACTGGCCTTCTGCCTGTATGTGCTTCAAAGACTAAATCGTTTCGGGTTTTGGTCAATGATCGGAAGATCCTTGCTGTACCTGCTGTTAACCTTAGTGCTCTTTTTTATGCTGATTGGAGTGATCATGGCTCTTCTGTTCCTCACCGGCACCCTTGACTTAAACTCTCTCAGGCCACCCACGGCCTAAACAACTTCCTCCGCCATGAACTGGGCCTCGTATAACTTGCTGTAGTAACCCTTCTTTTTGAGCAGGTCGGCGTGGGTGCCCATTTCCACAACATGGCCCTTTTCAAGGACCAGGATCTTGTCCACCTTTTTGACCGTGACCGGGCGGTGGGCGATGATGATAGAAGTCCGCCCCTCCGTAACTTTTTCTGAGGCGCGCTGGATGAGCTGTTCGGAGTACGTATCTATGGAAGAGGTGGCTTCATCCAGCACCAGGATACTGGGGTTGCGCATATAGGCCCTCAGGAAAGCAATGAGCTGGCGCTGCCCACTTGAGAGCATGCTGCCCCTTTCTTTCACATTGTAGTCATACCCACCGGGCAGGCTGCTGATAAATTCATGCACCCCAATTTGCCGGGCTGCCTGCTCAATATCTTCCTGCCGGACCTCCGGGTCGCCAAGTGAAATATTGTTGGCGATGGTATCCGCAAACAGGAAGACGTCCTGCAAAACGACGGCAATGTTGTTTCGAAGGGAGGCGAGTGTATAATCGGTAATATCGCGGCCATCCAGAAGGATGTGGCCGGAATCGATGTCGTAAAACCGGTTGAGCAGATTTATAATGGTTGACTTTCCGGCCCCCGTGGCACCGACGATGGCAATTTTTTCACCAGGCGCCACCTCAAAGGAAATCCCATGGAGGACCTCCTCGTCCGGTTCATAGGAAAAACGGACCCCGGAAAATTCGATCGCACCCCTCATGTGGCCCACTTCCAGGGTACCCGTATCTTCTATCCGGCTTTCGGTGTCGAGGATCTTAAAGACCCTCCCTGCAGCGACCATCCCCATCTGCAGCGTATTGAACTTATCGGCAATCTGCCTTAAGGGGCGAAAAAGCATTTCAATCAGCAAAATAAAGGCGAACAAAGTCCCGGCGATTTCATTGCCCACGTTTGCGATGTTCTGCAGCCCGCCGTACCAAACCACCAGGCCGATGGCCAGCGAAGTCACAATCTCGGCTACCGGGAAAAAGAAAGAATTATACCAGACCGTTTTAAGCCAGGCATTCTGGTGCTTTTCATTGATCTGCCGGAACTTCTCGGCCTCGATCCGCTCCCGGGTGAAGAGCTGTACGATCTTCATTCCCGTCAGACGCTCCTGCACAAAGGAATTCAGGTTGGATACCTGGGCACGCACCTCTGTAAAGGCAACCTTCATGGCCCGCTGGAACAATCGGGTGGCATACAGGATGACCGGAAGGATCGCAAAGACGAGCAGGGCCAGTTTCCAGTTCAGCCAGAGCATGATGGCAGAGGCCACCAGCATCTTCAACAGGTCTGCGACAATCATGAAAAAGCCCTGGGAAAAGATCTCTCCTATGCGCTGAAGGTCGGCCACTGAACGGGTCACCAGGACCCCTATGGAAGATTTGCTGAAATACTTCATCCGGAACCCGATCATCTGCCTGAAAAGGCGGATACGCATGTCCTTAATTACGGATTCTCCCAACCAGTTGGCATAGTAGGTAAACAACAGCTGGCAAACTACCTGCCCGATTAGGACGACGAGCATCAACAGGGCGAGGTTCAGCAGGAGGTCCTGATCCCGCTGAGGTATGGCCACATCGATGATTTCCTTTAGCAACAGGGGCGTGAGGACTGCAAATACAGTCAGCAGGATAGCTGCGATGGCTGTTCCGAGGAACGTCGGCTTGTACGGGCGTGTAAATGCCAGCACCCTTCTAAAAAGGTACAGGTCAAATGCCTTTCCGCTATCCTTCTCCATGGGTGAGGTAAATGTCTTCGGGGTAGGTTATCCCGGTCAAATATAGGCCTTTTGCGGGTACAGATGCCCCGGCCCGAGACCGATCCCGGCTTTTTATAATACTCTTAACATCCTGCAGGCTCATTTTGCCTTTCCCTACTTCGAGCAGCGTCCCGACCAGGGCTCTGACCATGTTCCTAAGAAACCTGTCTGCCGTAATTGTGAATATCCACGTATCCCCTTCCTGTTCCCATTTTGCGTGGCGGATATCACAGATGAAGGTTTTCACATCCGTATGCACCCTTGAGAAAGCCTTGAAATCAGAAAACTCGAGCAAAAGGAAGGCCGCGGCATTCATTGCATCGAAATCAAGGGGGTGAATCAGGTAACAGGCCCTATCCTGTTCAAAAGGGTCCTTGTGCTGTACAAGGCGGTACTGGTAGGTACGGCTCAGGGCATCGAACCGGGCATGGGCTTCGGGCTTTACCGGTCTGATATGCTGTACGGCAATGTCGTCTGGCAAGAAGGCATTGAGCCGGTGCAAAAGGTCTTCCCTCAGGGGTGGCTCCCAGTCAAAATGGGCCATCATGAACCGTGCATGGACCCCGGCATCCGTGCGACCAGCCGCTACAATATCCACCCGGTTTCCCAGTAAAGTCCCCAATCGGTCTTCCAGGACTTCCTGCACGGAAAGGTCCTCCGGCTGACGCTGCCAGCCGTGGTAGTGTTTACCAAAAAAAGAGAGTTGGATGAAATACCGCATACAGACCTCTGGTTTCAGGTGGCAAAGATACGAAGTTGGGGCATGTGCCAGCGAAGCTTTATCCTGATTGGGAAATGCAGGGTTATAGGGTAATTTGAAATTGGGTGGGTGGGGGCCCTGTTTATAGTCTACAGTTCACAGTAGCAGTAGGCAGTTGATTTTTTTGGATACTCGCTTACCCTACTAAAAAACCCGGGCGGGATATTCAGGAACCCTATCCCCCGACCCCTGAACCTTGAACCCTGAACTTTGAACTTTGAACTTTGAACGAAATAAGAACAATCTCCGCTGCTTACTGCGACAGCCATCTCCAATTAACCCCGCTTCCCCAGCTCCACCACCTCCAGTTCCTTGATTTCCTTCCCGTCAATAACAAACCTCAGCATGGTCCGCACCTGGTGGAAGCCCGTCTTGCCACATGCCCCCGGGTTCATGTGAAGCAGGTCAAACTTTTTGTCGTACTGAACCTTCAGGATGTGGGAATGCCCGCAGATAAAAAGCTTTGGCGGGTTTTCCCGCATTACTTCCCGAACCCGCTGCTGGTACCTCCCGGGATAGCCCCCGATATGGGTAATCCAGACGTCCACCCCCTCGCAGTCAAAACGGTTGTCCAGGGGGAATTCAAGGCGCACCTGGGCCCCGTCAATGTTGCCATATACGGCCCTAACCGGCTTGAGGTCCTTCAGGGCATCCGTCACACTAAGATCCCCGATATCCCCCGCATGCCAGATTTGATCGGCCTCCCGGGCGTAGGTAAGGATACGCTCATCCATATGGCCATGTGTATCGGAAAGCAGTAGGATTTTAGTCATAACCCTTAAGATAAGGTGCAAAGATAACAAGCAACCCCAAGTCCGTTCGGGTCTTATACAATTTCCCTACATGGATCTACTTCTTTTTTGTAACTTCCATCAATATCAGGAGGAGTGCAGAGCCCTGGAAAGGATTCTGGCAATACCATTAATAGAGGAATCCACCGGACCAGTACAGGAGCAACCCTTCTCTTCGGCGAATGACACAAAAATCCGAAACAGTAGAAGCACTACAGCGCCAGCTGGCTATCGAAAATGCCCTGGAGAGGGTTCGGGCGCGCTCTATGGAGATGAAGAGCTCCGATGAGTTGAGCGATGTGCTCAGTGTGCTGTTCCAGCAATTTGATCTTTTGGGCATCGCCCCTAAGACTGCCTGGCTCACCCTCTGGAATCCGGATGATAACACCTTTACCTACCGATCGACGGGCACCTCAGGAAAGCGTATACAAGGGCAGCAGGTGCTCGATATAAATGGGATGGATATCTGGCAGGAACTCTATGAAAAATGGCAAGCCGATACTTCGGATTCGGTTGAAGTCCTTTTCTATTCCAAAGGAGACCTCGGCCAGCTTTTTAGCCTGCTGGAGGAGACCTATTTGGCCATGCCGGAGGAAGAACGCCTCACCCCGGAGCATTTCCCCAATGGCGGATATAGCGTGCAGGGTCATTGTAAATTCGGGTATATCGGCTACACCCATACCCGGGAACCCTCTGAGGAAGACAAGGCCATATTAACCCGCTTTGCCACGGAATTCGGTCGCACCTACCAGCGCTTCCTCGATATTCAAAAGGCGGAGGCCCAGGCCTGGGAAGCCCAGATCGAAGCGGCCCTGGAACGGGTGCGGGCACGTTCGATGGCGATGCACCATACCGAGGAGCTCCAGGATGTCATCAACACCGTGTACCAGCAATTCCTTGACTTAAAAGTGGAAATAACCGGTGGGGCATTCATTGCTATCAATTCTGATATCGATTCGGAAATTGTTTGCTGGGGAGCAGGGGGTACTGCAGATTACATCAGCAAAGTCCACCTCCCTTTTATGGATATGCCCATTTACACAGAGCTTGTAGCGGGAATAAAGAGGGGTCCGGGATTCTTTCAGGAAGCTTTCTCCAAACGGGAAAAACTGGAATTTTTCAAAACACTTTTAAAAGAACCACCATATAGCGAGGCTACTGAGGAAAGAAAGAAGCTATTACTTTCAAAACCCGGAGGTTATACCCGGTCCTGTATGGTATCTGAGTATACCAGCATATTCATTATCAATCACCATGGCACGGTTTTTACCGAGCAGGAAAATGACATCCTTAAAAGGATGGGAAAGGTATTTGAGCAGACCTATATACGTTTCCTCGACCTTCAAAAAGCCGAGGCCCAGGCGCGGGAAGCCCAGATTGAAGCAGCCCTGGAACGGGTAAGGACCAAGGCATTGGCCATGCGCACATCAGAAGACCTTGAGCAGGTGGCCATGGAATTGAGGGAACAAATGAGTTTGCTAGGTCAACCAGAATTGGCCGGATGTATAGTGGAATTATATGAGGTTGATCCTGATCATATTATATCCTGGCACGCCTCTTACCCTGGTGGTGACCTGAAGGCAGAACTTATATCAGGAGAAGCCCGTTTTG
>SBFL01000398.1 GCA_006227965.1 Bacteroidota bacterium
GTTCAGCATCATGTTCATCACCCATTCAGGACTCCGGCGTTCATAGATGCCGCTCAGGTCAGGTCCGATCATCCGCTGGCCTATCATATGACATGCAGTGCAGATCATCTGGAATTTGGACTCTCCGGCTTTGGCTAACTCAGCGTCTATTTCGGGATCAAAGGTAACAGAAGCAATGGGGCCGACCCCCTTGTTGTCCATGTCCACCGGTACTCCATCTGATGCCATTTCGGAGGTCGCTTCATTTTTGGTCCGGCTCATTTCAAAGCCGTCCTTTTTTTCCTCTTTTTTCTCACCGCAACCTGCAAGCAGTATGGCTGCGGTTGCTATCTGAAAGAATTTTTTCATGTATTCAAGCTGTTTTTTGTGGGCCCTAAGATAATAAATTGGGCCCTATTCACACTCCCTGAGGAATTCCAGGCTCCTTTGCTCGCTGTAATAATAGGTCCCCTCTCCGACAAACCCAACATGGCCGCCGTAATCCGGACTTTCGAAAAACAACCTGGGATGGTTCTTGCAGACTTCCCCCGGATAGCAGTGGGGCCCTAGAAAAGAATCGTTCCGGGCATTCAGCAACAGGGTGGGGACCCTGATTCCCTCCAGGAATTGAAGGCTGCTGCACCGCGTATAGTAGTCAATGGCATCCGCGAAGCCGTGTGCCCTGCTCGTGTAGTAGTCATCGAAATCCCTCAGGCTTCTGATTTTGCCGGCCTCCTCCAGAGTGATCCGCCCGGGAAATCGCTTTTGTTTTTCCAATACTTTTTCCCGCAGGGTTGTGAGAAACCTGCGGGCGTACAACCAGTTTTTCGGTTTGTTGAGTTCCAGGAGCGAATCATAAAGGTCACACGGTACCGAAATGGCGGCTGCCCCTGCTATGCGATTGGAGTAATGGGGCCGTTCCCCCAGGAATTTGAGAATAAGATTACCCCCAAGGCTGAACCCTTTGAGGTAGATCCTGGAATAGGCATGGGCCTTCTCAATGTGCTGAATGACTGCTTCCAGATCCTCGGTGGCGCCGGAGTGATAGGAGCGAAAAAGCAGGTTGGGCTCCCCGCTGCATCCCCTGAGGTTTACCGCACATACATCATAACCGCTGGTATTGAACAGGCGCGCGCTCCCGACCATGTAAGGACGTTGGGCATTTCCTTCCAGCCCGTGAAGCAAAATCAGCACTTTGTCTGTGGGCCCGTCTGCCCGGCTCCAGTCGAGGTCGATGAAATCTCCGTCGGGAAGGGTAATCCGTTCCCTGATCTGCTCCGGGGCCTCCACCTTTCGGAGCAGGGCGGAATAAATAGTGGCCAGATGCCCATTCCGGAAAAACACCTCGGGCCTGTAAGTGGAGGAAAGCAGGGGCATTAGTAGAGGATATTGTTTATGGGAGCGACTTTCTCCGGAAGAGGGTCTTCATCCAGCATGTCCTTCAGATCGATTTCTATGGTTTTGCAGATAGCCGTCATTGGGACATCATTAAACCGACCCTCAAATGGGTCTTCACTGTTCTTGGCCACTCTGTCTATGGTAATGAAGATCCAGGAGATCAGCACCGAAAGGAGAATAGCCGCTGTTTCAAGCCAGATTATTCCAGAATGGCTGAGTCTCAGGAATTCTTCATCGAAGGCATTGAGCAGTCCAAAGGGGAGCAAAAGGACAAAGATCCATGCAAAGATGGTCCCGTAATAGGCATACTGACGGGGGAACGGAGTGTTCTTGATGCGCTCGCAGGCACCCTGGAAATTGTAGTTCTCCTCCAGCACCTTTTGCAGCATCAGGTTTTGAAATTCATTTATTTTTCCATCCTGCAACAGTTCCTTCAGATGGAGTCCCTGATTCTTAATCAAATGGGTGGCTGTGTTTTTGCGATCCTTGAGGTTTGCCAGTTCCCCTGCTGACACTAAGGGTTGAATGATGTCAGCGATGGTTCCGTAGGCCCTGTAACCCTCGATGTGCCGCTTGAGTGATTTGCTGCGGTCCAGCGAGAACGAAGTTGGTTGCCTCAATTGCACGCGCAAGGCATTGATCCAGGCCAGGTGGCGGTAGATGAGGATCCGCTGGTCTTCCGGGGCGTCTTTAACAAAACTTAGCACCTGCATGCCCCAGGTCCTTGAATAGTTTACAATGGCCCCCCAGAGTTTGCGGGCTTCCCAGAAACGGTCATAGCTCTGACTGTTCTTAAAACCGAGGTAAAAGGAAACCGCAATTCCAATTATGCTCAGCGGTTCAATGGCCAGAGAGATAAATGTCCATTCTAAATTGTAATACAAAAAGAAGACCAGGGATGACCAGATGATGAAGAACGCCAGTTCCTTCCAGGTGCCCCTTAGGACGGGGAGTAATCCTAAATTTCTTTTAACGTACATAGAGTCAGGGGTTATCCATACTGAGCTATCATGGCTGTCTGGTCCCTCAGAGCCTCCAGGAATTCCTTCCGGAGCCTCTCCACGAGCTTTTGTACCGGGAGGGTCTCGTGAATGGTGGCTGCTCCCTGCCCAGCAGACCAGATGGTCTTCCAGGCCTTGGCTTCCGTATCCAGTTCCTTGCCGAAATCAATCTTGGTATTCTTTTTAAGATCTTCCTCGCTAAGGCCGGCCGCTTTGAGGCTTTGTGCCAGGAAGTTGGCATGTACCCCCGAGATGGCGGCCGTGTAAATGATATCGCTGGCCCCTGCCTCGATGATCATTTCCCGATAGGCTTCGGGGGCGGCGCTTTCCGAGGTGTTGATAAACCGGGTGCCCATATAGGCCAGGTCGGCTCCCATCTGAAGTGCTGAAGCTACGTCCCGGCCGGTGCTGATACAGCCGGACAGGATCAGCGTTTTGTCATAAAATGATTCCACTTCTGCGACCAGCGTCATGGGATTGATGGTCCCTGCATGGCCTCCGGCCCCGGCCGAGACCAGGATGAGTCCGTCCACTCCTGCTGCCGCTGCTTTTTCCGCGTGTCTTTTCTTGATGATGTCGTGAAAAACGAGCCCCCCGTAACTGTGGACCGCATCCACCACCTGGGAAACCGCCCCCAAAGAAGTTATGATAAGGGGGACTTTGTGTTTGATGCAGAGCCTGAGGTCTGCCTCAAGCCTTGGATTCGTTGGATGGACGATCAGATTGACCCCAAAAGGTGCTGGCTTCTTTCCCGTCTCGGCCTCAAAAGCAGCCAGGGTTTCCTTGATTTGGATGAGCCAAGCTTCAAATCCTTCGCTGCTCCTTTGGTTAAGGGCTGGGAATGTTCCTACTATACCGCTGGTACAACAGGCAACGACCAGTTCCGGATTGGAAATTAAAAACATGGGGGCTGCAATCACAGGAAGTGAAAGGTCCTTGATAAATGATGCTTTCTGAGTCATATGGATACGGATATGGGTTAAAAATAAGGATAAATCGAGGGATGCATTACACCTGTCCCCAATTTCGATGTATTTTTGGTTTATTATGCACGCATAGTAAAATTTATACCAAATGTACGTAAAGCACTTCGAATTCAGGTGGAGGGACCTGTATGCGAACAGGCATCTTGGAAACAGTGCCTATATCAATTTTATGAGCCATACCCGGATGGCCAATTTCTATGAGAAGGGATTCAGCCAGGAAGTCCTCACTGCCCTTGATTTCAGGGTTCTGACGCGGGAGGCCCCGGCGTTGTGCTATCCCCCGGAAAGACCTGTTTTAGGCTTCTTACTCACCAGATAGACCCCCGTAAGCACTAGCAATGTAGCCACCAGGTTTAGCAGTGTCAGAGAGTCTTTCCCCATCAGCAGCGCAAAGAGGATGCCGATCACGGGCTGTCCATAGATAAATGCACTTACCGTCGATGCTTTCAGCTGGGTAAGTGCAAATACATTAAACAGGTAGGTGAGAAAGGTAGTGCCCACAATTACGAAACCAATGGCGGCCAGCCCTGAGGAGGGGATAATCTGCCACTCGATCTCAAGGAATTCCCCGAGGGTCAGGGGGAGGTTCATAAAGAATGCCAGGGTAAAGAGCCACTTCATCAGCGTGAAGGGATGGTATTTCTCGGTGAGCTTCTTGGCGAGGAGCAGGTAGAGCCCATAGCTGGTCGAATTAACTATGAAAAGAGCGTTTCCCAGAGGAATATTCGGCGCATTGACGCTCTGGCCTTTATTCATAAAGATCAGGGCAAGGGCACCGGCAAGACCCATCCCGATTCCGAAAACCTTGCTCCGCGTTATTTTTTCGGCAATCAGGAAGATGGACAACACGGTCACGATAATAGGGGTAATGGTTATCAGTACGGAGCTGTTGATGGGGGTGGACAGTTCGAGTCCCTTGAAGAAGGCCAGCATATTGATCACCATGCCGAAAAGGGAGCACATCAGTAAACGCCCCCAGTCCCGTTTTTTAATTTGTTGACGTGGCCCCAGAAAGGAAATCGCCCAAAAAAGAAGGGCCGCTCCGCTCACCCTGAGGAAGATAAAACCGAACGCTCCCACATGGTGGGGCATTACCCCTTTTGCAATAGTGTGGTTCAGGCCATATATGGTAGTGGCACCCACAGCGGCCAGAATGGCCATGGTCCGTTTGTTCAAGAGTGCAGTGCTACTTTGGCAGCGGCCACTGTTTTAGCCGAATTGCCGATAAATACCTTCTCGCCCACCACTACCACGGGCCGCTTAAGGAACGTGTAGTGTTCCAGTAAGAGCTGACGGAAATCGCCCTCGCCCAATGAACGCTCCTTCAGATTCCGCTCCTGGTACAACCGGGCCCGCTTGCTGAAAAGAGCTTCATAACTTCCGGCCCTGTTTTTAAGTTCTTCCAGCTGACCGGGGCTAAGGGGAGTGGCTTTGATGTCCTGCAATTCTATGCCATCCGTGGCATTGAGCTCCCTGAGAATGCGCCGGGAGGTGTCACAGGTACTCAGGTGATAAATTTTCTTCATGCCGTTGGTTTTTCCGAGCCGTTAAACCGTCTTTCAAAAGTAAGGCTTAAATTTAGAAACGAAATCACCCAAAACAGCAGCATGAACGAATCCTTTGTCTTCCAAACGCTCCTCAAACAAAGAAAACACCTTGCCAGGATCCTGACTGAAACCAGTCCTGAACACCTGCAGAGAATACCTGACGGGTTTAATAACAACATCTGGTGGAATGCTGCCCATACCCTGGTAGTTCAGCAATTGCTTTGCTACAGACTTAGCGGACTTCCCATGCATATAGACAACGATCTGGCAGCAGCTTATTCCAAAGGCACTTTTCCCGGAACCCTGCCCGAAGCCCGGATACGCGAGAAGATCTGCGACCTGTTAACCAGTACGGTAGGGCAACTGCGGCGGGACTTTGAAGAGGGGATCTTCAAAGAATACACCTCCTATACAACCAGTGCAGGGGTGACCCTTGAAAACATCGAGGATGCGATACTTTTCAACCTTTACCATGAAGGGCTCCACATGGGGACAATCCTGGCATTGCTGAAAGCAGAGCGGTAGAGACCTCCCTTAAGGGGTTCGCGACAGGAAACCACCCACCTGTTCCATGGGGAATACAAGGACCAGGGCTCCATCTGCGTATGAGGCCGCCTCGTAGGGGTTGTAGTGCAGTACGATCCCTTCGTTTTCGAACCCCATATTCTGGGGAAGGCGGAACAGGTTGTCCTCAAACATGAAGCCCGTACTGTTGATCGGCGCATCTTCGGGGATGCTGTATTGCCGGCGGAAAGAGGCTTCCGCGAATTCCAAAAACGCTCCGGGGTCTTTGAACAATTCCTCTGCACCCAGTTCCATTCCCGTTTTTTTATCAAAGTTCAGGTACCGGGTTGCCGGGTACCCGTGTGCCCCACCCGTGAAAATATAGGTATCCATTTTAATGGTGATCACTTGGGAGTCTTCATAACTTTTGATGGCTTCCACCGAAGCTTCCCAACCTGTCAGTTCCTCAGGGAATTCCTCCTGCATCTTGCGAAACCCGTCCTGAAAGTCCCTGATCGCTCCGGGGATGTCCTGGGCATCTTGCTCCTCATCATAGTCGAGCAATTCGATGATTTCCTCCCGAAGGGCGGTATTTACTGATGTTTCCAATTTGCCATCCCCTGGCATTTCCGGGATTATCACACGGACCACCGGACAGGTTTCACAGGCCATGCCCGAATATTCGCGCATCCGAATTTCAGTGGTTTTGTCCGGTTGGCATGCCATCAGAAGGCCAAAAAACAAAAAGAGGGTCGCGTTTCTCATTTCAGGATTTAAAAGATTTCCCAAAGATACAATTCACGTCTATACGGTAAGGTATTCTGCTTACAATGGTTGGATTGGGACCTGATTCGGGATACCTTTGTCAGAACACATCCAACCCGTATGAAAAAGCCTTTGCGATTCAACAGTAAAACCATTCATGGCGGACAGCAACCGGACAAGGCCTATGGGGCCGTAATGCCGCCCATTTACCAGACCTCCACTTTTGCACAGGATTCCCCCGGCTCCCATAAGGGCTTCGAATACTCAAGGAGCGGCAACCCTACCCGAAGTGCCCTTGAAGCTTCCTTTGCCAGCATTGAAAACGGGACTTACGGACTGGCCTTTGCCAGCGGCCTTGCGGCTATGGATGCCGTTATGAAACTTTTGTCGCCCGGGGATGAAGTCGTTTCCACAAACGACCTGTACGGGGGCAGTTACCGCCTTTTCCGGAAAGTTTTCGAGCCCTTCGGCATCCGGTTTCGGTTCGTCGACATGCGGGACCTATCCCGGATTGAAGAGGCTATCGGCCCAAATACGCGTCTTATCTGGGTCGAAACACCAACCAATCCCATGATGAACATCATCGATATCCAGGCTGTCGCCGCGATGGCCAAAAAGCACCAGGTACTTCTCGCAGTGGACAATACCTTTGCGACCCCTTATTTGCAAAGGCCCCTCGAGTTGGGCGCCGATATCGTTATGCACTCTGCGACCAAATATTTAGGGGGCCACAGCGATGTGGTGGCAGGGGCGCTGATCGTACGGGATCAGGAGCTGGCCGATAAGCTCTATTTCATCCAGAACGCCAGCGGGGCTGTTTGCGGGCCTATGGACAGTTACCTGGTGCTGAGGGGGATCAAGACCCTCCATGTGCGCATGCAGCGCCACTGTGAGAACGGGGAGCAGATCGCGCGGTTCCTTCAGGCCCATCCCGCAGTGGACAGGGTCTTTTGGCCCGGGTTTGAGGACCACCCCAACCACGCCATTGCCAAAACACAAATGCTCGGTTTCGGGGGGATGATTTCCTTTGTCCCCAGAGGCGCGAGCTACCGGGATGCCGTGAAGATCGTGGAGGCCCTGCGTGTTTTTACCCTTGCCGAATCCCTGGGAGGCGTTGAAAGCCTGGCGGGGCACCCGGCCAGCATGACACATGCCAGTATCCCGAAAGAAGAACGTGAGAAAAGCGGGGTTACCGATTCCCTTATCCGACTGAGCGTGGGGATAGAGGATGCGCAGGACCTTATCGAAGACCTCGGTCAGGCCCTGTCCCTTCTTGAAGCCTAGCCCAAATTATTTTGTCAAATTTTTAAAAAAAGGTGGGTTGAATTATGGGAAAGCCATAATTTTGCCGCTAAATTTTTAAGTTGACAATCCTATACCAATTTCACTATGGCTGATATGCAAGCAACTATCGAGGCTTTTATGGACGAAGTAAGGGCCCGAAATAGCCACGAACCAGAGTTTCTTCAGGCGGTTCAGGAGGTGGCTGAAACCACCATCCCCTATATCGCTCAAAACGATATTTACTACGGCAAGAATATTTTGCTTCGCATGGTGGAGCCGGAACGTCTGATCTCTTTCAGGGTTGCCTGGGTGGATGACAAGGGTGAAATCCATGTGAACCGGGGGTACCGGGTACAGATGAATTCTGCCATTGGGCCCTATAAGGGCGGACTTCGTTTCCACCCTTCGGTGAATGCGAGCATCCTTAAATTCCTCGCTTTTGAGCAGGTATTCAAAAACAGCCTCACCACCTTGCCCATGGGCGGCGGGAAAGGAGGTTCTGATTTTGACCCCAAGGGAAAATCGGACGATGAGGTCATGCGTTTTTGCCATGCTTTTATGACCGAGCTCTGCCGGCATGTGGGTCCCAACACGGATGTTCCTGCAGGCGATATCGGGGTGGGTTCCCGCGAGATCGGATTCCTTTTCGGGATGTACAAAAAGATCCGCAACGAATTCACCGGGGTCCTCACGGGGAAAGGACTATCCTGGGGAGGATCCAAGATCCGGCCCGAAGCTACCGGGTACGGAACAGTTTATTTCGCCGAAAACATGCTGAAGACCCGGGATGATTCCGTGGAGGGCAAAGAGGTTGTGATCTCCGGATCAGGGAACGTGGCCCAGTACGCTGCCGAAAAAGTAATTCAGCTTGGAGGTAAGGTCCTTACCCTTTCGGATTCAGGGGGGTATATCCATGATGAGGACGGTATTGATGCCGAGAAGCTCGCCTGGGTGATGGACCTTAAAAACAATCGCCGCGGCCGGATATCCGAGTATGTGGAGAAGTATCCGAAAGCCACTTATTATAAAGGGGAAACACCATGGGGCGTCCCCTGTCAGATTGCCCTGCCCTGTGCCACCCAGAATGAATTGAACGGGGACGACGCCAGGACCCTCATCAGGAATGGCTGTATTTGTGTGGCTGAAGGTGCCAATATGCCTTCGACTCCTGAAGCCATGCATGCCTTTCAGGATTCCAGGGTGCTTTTTGCCCCCGGAAAGGCCTCAAATGCCGGAGGCGTGGCCACCTCCGGACTCGAAATGTCCCAGAATTCCCTCAGGATCAGCTGGACGCGGGAGGAAGTGGATCAACGGCTCCGTTCCATCATGTCCGATATCCATGATTCTTGTGTGGAATACGGCATGGAGGCGGATGGATCCTGCAACTATGTTAAAGGGGCCAATATTGCCGGTTTTGTCAAGGTGGCGGACGCCATGCTGGCCCAGGGAGTGATATAGCCTGTTCAGATACCTTTTTTTATATCTCCCGGCGCCTTGTGTTCCGGGAGTTTCTTTTTAAATGGATGTATCTTTGGGGACCAACAGGGACCCGATGCGAATCCGAACCAAAGCCATTGTACTGTCTACCCTTAAATACGGGGACCACTCCCTGATCGCAAAGGCCTATACGTCCGAAGCCGGGCTGCAATCCTTCATGCTGAAAGGCATCTTCAGGAGCCGGAAGGGAAAACTGAAAACGGCTTTCTTCCAACCGCTTACTCAGCTGGAAATCATTGCTAGCACCAGTCCTTCCGGAAAATTGGGCTACATTCAGGAAGCCCTGCTCAGTTATCCCTATACCACGGTCCATGCCGATATCCGGAAAGGCACCATAGCCCTGTTTTTATCTGAAATCCTCGGGCAAAGTATCCGGGAACAGGAACCGGACCCTGCCCTGTTTCAATTTCTGGAGGCATCCCTGCAGTGGCTGGACCAACACGACAAAATCGCCAATTTCCATATAGGATTCCTGATAGCGCTGACCCGTCATCTCGGGTTCTATCCAGACACCATTAATTTACAGGCACCCTTCTTTGATCTCACGGAGGGGGCTTTTTGCCATGAACCTTCTTTGAATCCCTGTATGAGCGGGGAGGAACTGGATCAATTCAGGGCTTTTTTAGGCACGGATTTTGATGCAATTCATACGATCCGTTTGACCCAAAAACAGCGTCAAAGATTGCTCAGTCAGCTTGTCAGCTATTTTGAGGTACATTTGCACGGATTCAGCAAACCGAGATCCTTAGTCGTATTAGATGCAGTGTTTTCTTAAGCCAGCCTACGTTGTAATCCTTTCGGTTTTTCTGTTTTCGGGCGGGCTGCAGGCCCAGAAGATACTTGTCTTTGATGAGGAAACGGGAGAACCCATTCCCGATGTTGCCATCTTTACCCGGGATCACTCTATTACCGCACTCACGGATTTTGACGGATACTTTGATCTAAGCCCTTTCCCCAAAAATACCCGTATCGAAATGCGACACCTTAGCTACCAGACCCGGTTTATCACCCGGGAGGGAATCCTGCGTATGGGAAAAAAGGTGCCGTTGGAAGCAAAGGCGGAACAATTGCAGGAGATCGTGGTATCCATCTCCAAATGGGAGCAGCAGAAAAAGGACATTCCCCAGAAGGTCGAAACCATTGGGGCTTCGTCCATTGCCTTTGCCAACCCTCAAACCTCAGCAGACCTCTTGCAGCAATCCGGGAAAATTTTTGTCCAGAAAAGCCAGTACGGCGGAGGCAGCCCCATGATCAGGGGTTTTGCCACCAACAGGGTCCTTATATCCGTCGACGGGATACGCATGAACAATGCCATCTTCAGGGGGGGCAATATCCAGAACGTAATTTCCCTTGACCCCTATTCGCTGAGGAGTACGGAAGTCATCTTTGGCCCTGGCTCCGTGATATACGGAAGTGATGCCATCGGAGGAGTGATGAATTTCTATACCCGCACCCCCAGGTTTTCCCTGTCCGATACCCTTGAGGTCAGCGGGAATGCCTCCTACAGGACGGCCACGGCATCCGGCGAACATACGGTTCATGGGGATGTTGCCCTCGGAGACCAAAAATGGGCCTTTTTGAGCAGCCTTACCTACAACTCTTTCGGGGACCTGCGAATGGGCGTGCACGGCCCGGATTCCTATCTCAGGCCGTCGTATATAGTACGGGAAAACGGACAGGATGTGTTGAAACAGAATGAAGACCCAAGGGCCCAGGTACCCTCGGGCTATCAGCAGTGGAATTTTATGCAAAAAGTCCGGTACCAGCCGGGTAATCGCTGGTCGATAGATTTGGGGCTGCACTATTCTGAAACCTCAGATTTCCCCCGGTACGACAGGTTGATTCGGCCCGCCGACAACGAGGTCGGGCTGAGATCTGCGGAGTGGGATTACGGACCCCAGGTCTGGGGGATGGGAAATCTGCAGGTTTCCCACAGGGGCCGGGATACGTTTTATGATCGGATGAAGGTGACGGCGGCCTATCAGTATTTTGAGGAGAGCCGGAACGAACGGAATTTTATGGACGAAATACGCTACGGCAACCGTGAACAGGTGGATGCATATTCCCTGAACCTGGATTTTGAAAACCGGAAAATTGGAAACATCAGCCTTTTTTATGGATTGGAATATGTGGGCAACCTGGTTGATTCAGAGGGGGAAGAAGTAAATATACTAACCGGCAGCAGTGAACCCGGGCCCTCCCGTTACCCGGACGGGTCCGCCTGGACGAGCCTGGCAGCCTATGCCAATGCAACCTACCGCTGGAAGCCCAACCTGACCTTAATGACCGGGCTCAGGTACAGCCATTTCTGGATCGATGCTGAATTTGACCGCACCTATTACCCCTTTCCCTTTGAGGAGGCCCGCCTGAATAACGGAGCCCTTACCGGAAGCATAGGGATCAGCTGGTTTGCCCGCCAAAACACACAGTTCACCCTGAACGCCTCAACGGGTTTCCGGTCTCCGAATATAGACGATATCGGGAAGGTCTTTGACTCCGAGCCCGGGTCGGTGGTGGTACCCAATCCCGACCTGCAACCTGAGTACGCCTATAACATAGAGGCAGGGATCCGACAGAACATCAGGGATAAGGTAATGCTGAAAGGATCGGTGTATTACACCTATCTTTCAAATGCCATGGTAAGGCGTGATTATGCTCTAAATGGGGAGCGCACCATTGAGTACAATGGGGAGCCGAGCAATGTTCAGGCAATTCAGAATGCCGCCGATGCCTTTGTTTACGGAATAGAACTGGGATTTGACGCCGCCCTTACTGAATTCTGGTCCTTCAGGGGGAACCTCACCCTGGCCGAAGGGGAAGAAGAGGAAGCCGACGGCACCACCTCGGCGGCCCGCCATGTGGCACCTACATTCGCAGACCTGCAACTGGGCTGGGCCAAGTATCCCTTGAAATTAGCAATGGTTCTGAACTACAACGGGGAAATCCCCTACGACGACCTGGCATTCTCGGAACGGAACAAGGCCTATATCTATGCGAAGGATGCAGCCGGCAACCCGTTTTCCCCTTCCTGGTATACCCTGAGTTTCAGATCTGCCTATACCCTCTGGGACCGGTACCAGCTGACATTTGCCGTTGAAAACCTGACCAATCAGCGTTACCGGCCCTATTCTTCGGGTATTGCAGCTGCCGGGCTAAATGTGATCGCCGGCCTGAACGTACAGTTTTAACTGTATTATACCAATTGAATATTCCGCATTCCCAACCTGGTGATTTTAACCGGACAGGGGGTTTTTACCTGTGGAAATGCAGGAAGATTTCGGTTAAAATCACTAATTTTGCGCATTTTAGAAAAACAAGGTACTGAATATCCTGGCGCCAGATGAAGTTCAAAGAGTACAAAAAACTGGATCTCCCGAAGGTTGCTGAAGACATACTTAATTTTTGGAAATCCGGAGCGATTTTCGAAAAAAGCATCAGCACTCGGGAAGGAGGCAGGCCATTCGTGTTCTACGAAGGCCCGCCCTCAGCCAATGGCATGCCAGGGATTCACCATGTGATGGCCCGGACCATCAAGGATATATTCCCCCGCTACAAGACCATGAAGGGTTACCAGGTGAAGCGAAAGGCCGGATGGGATACCCATGGCCTGCCCATCGAACTCGGTGTGGAAAAAGAACTGGGGATTACCAAGGAGGATATCGGCACCAAAATTTCCATCGAATCTTACAATGAGGCCTGCAAAAAGGCTGTAATGCGCTATACGGATGTCTGGAATGACATGACCGAGAAGATCGGTTATTGGGTGGACATGAGAGATCCTTATATCACCTACAAGCCGAAGTATATGGAAACGGTTTGGTGGCTGCTGAAAGAAATCTACGACAAGGGACTCATCTACAAGGGGTATACCATTCAGCCGTATTCCCCCAAGGCAGGTACCGGGCTGAGCTCCCACGAGCTCAACCAGCCAGGGACCTATCAGGATATAACAGACACCACTGTTACAGCCCAGTTCGAGGCTGTGGCAGAATCCCTCCCCGGGTTCCTCAGGGAGGAGGCGGGAAAAATCTATTTCCTGGCCTGGACCACCACCCCATGGACCCTTCCATCGAACACAGCCCTGACGGTAGGTCCGAAAATCGATTACGTCCTGGTGGAAACCTACAACCAGTACACCTACCAGCCCATAAAGGTGATTCTCGCCAAGTCCCTGGTGCCCCTTCAGTTTGGAAGTAGGTTCCAGGAGGTGCCCAGTGGGGAGGCCTGGCCGGAATACACCTCTGACGACAAAAAGATTCCCTATCGGACCCTTATTGAATTCAAGGGGTCTGAGCTGCTTGGGATCCGCTACCGACAGCTGCTTGAGTACGCCCTGCCCTACGAACATCCTGAAAATGCATTCCGGGTGATTGCAGGGGATTTTGTCACCACGGAGGATGGAACAGGGATAGTTCACACGGCCCCGACATTCGGCGCGGACGACATGCAGGTGGCCAGGGAGGCAGTGCCGCCCGTGCCCCCCATGCTGGTGCTGGACCAGGCAGGGAATCCGGTTCCTTTGGTGGACCTGCAGGGGAAGTTCCGTCCCGAAATGGGGGAGCTCGCAGGCAAGTACGTAAAGAATGAGTACTATGCGGAAGGGGAAGCCCCGGAGCGCTCTGTGGATGTCGAGATTGCCATAAAGCTGAAGGAGGAGAACAAGGCCTTCAAGGTCGAAAAATACGTGCACAGCTATCCGAATTGCTGGAGGACGGACAAGCCCGTGCTGTATTACCCGCTGGATTCCTGGTTCATCAAGGTCACCGAGGTGCGGGACCGGATGTATGAACTCAACCAGCAGATCAACTGGAAGCCAAAAGCCACAGGGGAAGGCCGGTTCGGGAACTGGCTTTCCACAGCCAATGACTGGAACCTCTCCCGCTCACGGTACTGGGGGATCCCCCTGCCGATCTGGAGGACTGAGGACGGTCAGGAAGAAATGATTATTGGATCGGCGGCTCAGCTGAAAGCCGAGATCGGCAAAGCCCTGGAGGCCGGTTTCATGGAGGTGGACCCCTTTCCTGACTTTGTGCCTGGAGACATGTCGGAAGAAAATTACGACCGTATTGACCTCCATAAGAATATTGTGGATGGTATTACCCTGGTTTCACCTTCGGGAATACCCATGAAAAGGGAAAACGACCTGATCGACGTGTGGTTTGACAGTGGCTCCATGCCCTACGCCCAGTGGCACTATCCTTTTGAGAACAGGGATTTAATAGATTCAGGAGCTTATTTTCCGGCAGATTTTATCGCCGAGGGGGTGGACCAGACTCGGGGATGGTTTTACACGCTCCATGCCATTGCTACCATGGCATTTGATTCAATCGCCTACAGGAACGTGGTCTCAAACGGCCTGGTCCTGGATAAGGACGGCAAAAAGATGTCCAAACGGCTTGGCAATGCTGCGGATCCCTTTGAAACGATTCAAAGCCATGGGCCGGATGCCACCCGCTGGTATATGATTTCCAATGCCAACCCCTGGGACAACCTGAAATTCGATATGGACGGGATCGTGGAGGTAAAGCGTAAATTCTTCGGGACCCTTTACAATACCTATTCCTTTTTCGCCCTGTATGCCAATATAGACGGGTTTGACTACCGGGAAGCGGAAATTCCCCTGGGAGAGCGACCGGAAATCGACCGGTGGATCCTTTCGGAGCTGAACACCCTGATCCTGGAAACGGACAGTGCCTATGAAGATTATGAGCCAACCCGGGCGGCACGGATGATCTCCGATTTCGTTCAGGAAAACCTCAGTAACTGGTATGTAAGGCTTTGCCGCAGGCGTTTTTGGAAAGGGGACTACGGTCAGGATAAGATCTCGGCATACCAGACACTGTTTACCTGCCTGAAGACGGTTTCAGAGCTGGCGGCCCCAATTGCTCCCTTTTTCATGGAACAGCTCTACAGGGACCTGATGGGCGGGGTGGTGCTTGAAGGGCATGAAAGTGTCCACCTGGCCTGGTATCCACAGGCGAATACGGAATTGATCGACAAGGAACTCGAGGCAAAAATGCTTAAAGCCCAGACGATCAGTTCCCTAGTTCTTTCCATTCGCCAGAAGGAGAAGATTAAGGTTCGCCAGCCGTTGCAGAAGGTGATGATCCCCGTGCTTGATTCCCGTCAGAGAAGGGAGATCGAAGCAG
>SBFL01000292.1 GCA_006227965.1 Bacteroidota bacterium
TATTCTATCTCCGGTGTGGGGGTACAGGGGTTGTAATCCGTCAGCAGGAAATCAAAAGAGGAATAATTGGGGGCGATGATCTTGTAGGTCTCCTCATATTCGTACCGGTAATAGGCCGGATTCCCCTTCCCGGGAGAGCTGTCCAGGTATATGGACACGCCGTCGGTGCCATTCTGATTGGTTTCCCTTATCGGATACAGGTCCTCGATCACGGCTGTGCCCGGCAATTGCTCCGGGTCTGACCGGTAAACGGTGCCCTCCGGGGTGATGATCTGCAGCTCGTAGGAGGTGCCGGCTTCGGCCGCAAACGCGCGTTCGGAAACGTATATTCCCTCCCCCGTGTGGCGAAAATTCACCGTTTGGCCCCCTTCGATCTTAATGGAAACCTCGGCCCGGGTCTCCGGGGGGATGCTGTCCTCGCCGAACTGATAGCTGCGGGTGAGGCGCACCTGATGGGTTCTGACTTCATCGGTCAGGGTGGCCTCTACCACCAGCAGGCTGGATGCCTGCTGCGGCTCGATCGCTACTTCCTCTACACAGGATACAAGGAGTAGGGAAACAAGGCTCGCCATGTAAATGAGGTACTTCATACGTTCAGGTGTCCCATGGGGCTCAGAATTTAAAGTTATAGGTGATCGATGGAATGGGAATGGCAAAAATAGAACTCTGCAATGCTTTTACCTGCCCATCCTCGGTTACAAAAAACAGGGAATAGGGGTTATTCCTTCCCAGTACATTGTATACGGAGATAGTCCAGAAACTATGGGCCAGCTTGTTTTTCCTGTGGTTCCCTTCAATACTGACCCCCAGGTCCAGGCGGATGTAATCCGGAATCCGCTGGGCGTTGCGGTCACTGTAAAACACGTAATCCGCGTTGTTGAAATTGAACTGCCCGATCGGGTAGGTTACCGGCCTCCCGGTCTGGTAGGCAAAATTCAGGGAAGCGCTGTAGCGCTGGGTAAACTTGTAGTTTGCAATCAGGCTGATATCATGCGGGCGGTCGTAATTGGAGGGGAAGAATTCCCCGTTGTTGACGCGCTCCTCGGGAAAAGGACTGTCAAAGCGGATCAGGGAACGGGAATACGTATACCCGAGCCAGCCATTGAGCTTCCCTTCGGTCTTTTTCAGCAGGAATTCCACCCCATAGGCCTTCCCATCCCCCTGAATAACCTCGGTTTCAATGGCTTCATTGAGAAGGATCTGAGCCCCCGTCTTGAAGTCGAGCACATCCTGGGACCATTTATAATACCCTTCCACGCTTGCCTCCAGCCCATCTGCCAGGTTCTTGAAGAACCCAAGGGTAACCTGCTGGGATGTCTGGGGACGGATATTCAGGTCGCTGAGCTTCCAGGTATCCAGGGGCGACACCGTGGTGGTGTTGGTAAGGGTGTGGATGTACTGATACATATTACTGAAACCGGCCTTTACAGAAAAGGTGGGATCCAGCAGGTAGCGTGCAGAAAAGCGTATTTCGGGCCCTCCATAGGTTTTTAAGGACTCACCACTGCCATAGGATAGGGTGTCAGTGGCCGTAACCGGGTTTCTGGGCTGGCCCGGGGCGTAAACGGTCTGTTCCGAAGGGCCAAGGGCCGTAAAAAATGAGAGCCGGACCCCCGCGCTCAGGCTAAGCTTATCGGTGGCCTCCCAGTCATCAGCGAGAAACACCCCTCCTTCTACCCCTTGTTCCCTGGCGATTTCCTGGAAAGCGATATCCGAATCAGATCCTTCAGGCTCAAGGGTCCCTGGGTTCACGCGATAGTACTTTCCTGAAAGCCCGTACACCAGACGGTGGCGGTCGTTGATGCGAAGCCGGTTGAACCCCTTGAGTTCGGTTTCCTCTACAGAATACCCCAGGTTGAAATCGGTATTCGAGCTGGCATCATACCCAATATCGAAGGCGTACCGGCTGTTGGCCAGGCTAAATGAGGCGTTGTTGTTATCATTAAACCGGTGATTCCATTCCACTGAAGCCGCCCGGTTTGAATATCGGAAGGTGGAATCAGAGGTGATGCTGAAACGGTCTTTGCTGTAGTACCCCGTCGCCTTTATCCGGTTGTTGTCATTAAGCCGGTCCGTATAGGTGGCAATAACATCGTAGAAAGAGGCTGTGCTGTTACTCAGGTCTTCATCGTCGAGGGCTTTCAGGATCCAGTCTGAATAGGCAACTCTACCGCCGATTACCAGAGAAGATTTATCACTTCTGACAGGGATTTCCAGCGCAAGGTTGGCCGTGACGGGCCCTATAGAACCCTCCCCTTTCAGGCCATCAGTGCTTCCGTCTTTGGTTCGGATATCGAAAACCGAAGACAGCCTGCCACCATACTGGACCGGGATCACGCCTTTGTAAATTTCAACCTGCTGGGTCACAAATGGGTTCAGGGCCTGGAAAATGCCAAAGAAATGGGTCGGATTGTATACGATGGCCGTATTGAGGAGGAACATGTTCTGGTCGGTCCTGCCCCCCCGCACATTGAGGCCCAGGGCACCTTCGCCTGCACGGGAAATACCGGGGAGGGATGCGGCCACATCCAGGATGTTGCGTTCTCCGAGAACAAGCGGGATGTCCTTGCTTTCTTCCGCATTGATCACCTGGGTCCCTGAGATGACTTCCTCAACATTCCTGTCCTGGCGGGCCTCTACCACTACTTCTTCCAACCGCTCTACACCTTCTTCCACGAGCCAGTCCAGCTGTCCGTCATTGTAAAGGATAACCTGTTTTTGCTGCCCCTGTTTCCCCACAGAGCGGGTTTCCAGGAAATTGAGCCCGGCTGGAAGGCGCAATTGATAATAGCCATTGGAGTCCGTGGCTGTACCAAGACCGCGATTGCGTTCCAGAATTACCAGATCAGCCAGAGGCCTGTTGGATTCCCGTTCCCTTACAGTACCTGAGAGGAGAAAGGACCCTCGGGGATCCGAGAGGTTTTGCTTCCCGATCCGGATGGTTTCCACTTCCCGCAACGGGGTCAGTTCTTCCTGGTTGATAAAGACGGGTGTTACCCCCGTAACCCCAGGGGTCTGTCCTTCGCCCTGGGATGGGTCCAGGCTGTCAGGCCGATTGCCGAAGAAGCCTTCAGGGAGTTGATCGTAGATGACGTTGTTGCGGGTAAGCACAAAGGTTTTTGGTCCATATTGGTAGTAACTTACCTCCGAGCCTTCGAGCAAATCCTGCAGGATGGCATCCGGAGTTTGGTTTACATAACTGCGTGACACCTTTTCATCGGTGAACCATTCCTGCTGAAAAAACACCCGGTACTGATTTTCGGCTGCAAGCGTATTCAGCCCTTCAGGAATACTTACTTCCCGCAACTCCAGGTTAATGCGCTCGGGGGTAATCTGGCTGTGCAATCCGAAAACGGTCAGCAATAAAATGCAGAAAATGCCAAGGGATTTGCTCATTAGCTTCAGGCCCGGTGAATTTTCATCTGCTTAACGCAATCAGATAGAATCCAGAAAAAGTTAGTCCTTTGAACTAAATATAAGCATTGATTTCGAATCTTTCCGGATTTCCTCCGCATCCAGAAGCATTTTTCGAAATTTTCCCTGTACAAAAAGTTCAGCCTGATCCTCGTAATGCGGACTGAACGGGTTACCGGATTGCCCGGTTGGAAGAATGCTCCGGCTTTCATCCGGGTCCGAAAAATCGATGATCCGCCGGGTGGAAGGGCCGGCACTAACCCGGTAATAGCCCGTGGAGTCATACGGGAACATGAGGTTGTTGATCACTTCCCGTGTCCCATGGACCGGAAAAGGCCCCACGTTGAAGAAGGGCCTCAGGGAGGCTACCCTCCCAAGGGGGTGGGCGTGTTCAAGTGTATGTACATCCCCCCATCCCCAGTCGTTGTCAAAACCGCCAAAATCCGTTTCAATTGAAGTCATTGCCATCTGAAAAGCCTCCTGGATTATCTCAGTCCTGGTTTCCTTCCGATCACTTGTTGTAATATTATCCCACCACAGGAAATCATCGTTTTTGCTCATGGGGGCAATAAGCCTTTTGACCAGGTGCGTCCTGAGCAGGGCCGCAAAGCCCTCCGCGCCCAATTCATCCCTGAAGGTACCCTCCAGGACCTGGTAGACCCACCGGTGGAAAACCACGGATTCCCTGCTGTCAAGGCCCGCTTCCCCATCCCAGGCCCTAAGAGATTCCAGGGCCCGGCTTTCCGCATCTGAAAGGGAAGCTCCTCCCATGGCTGACGCAAAATGGCCAACGATCTCCGGGTTGACGGGGGAAGTCACATCGGTGATCATTTCCATGACCGCGTCACGGTCCCAGTCGTTGCGGGGTTCCAGAAGCTCCACGATCCTTCGGGCGCGGTTCTCAGGCAGGTAATAACCTGGTATGATTCCCGCCGCTGTGCTGTCTGGCTGATTGTTTGCCGAATACACATAGCCCCAGGGCGGGTTGATGGCCTTGGGATTCTGATCAAAGGGAAGGTTCACGGGGTCCGCAGTGGCAGCCCCTTCCAAAAACAGTTTGGTGGAAAGACTGTCCGGGATTTGCTGGAGTCGGGCAGCGGCCCACCAGGCCACATTTCCTTCGGCATCCCCATACATCACGTTAAGCCCTGGAGCATGAATATCCCTTACAGATGCTTCAAACGTGGTAAGATCCACAGCCTGACTGATCCCATGGAGGGCCTGCAAAACTTTGTTTTCTCCCTGCGTATAAACCCAGGACATGCTAACCGGGCCGGCCTCACTGAGGGACTCGATTACCCCGTTAAGGACAGGGCCCCTGTCCGTTATGCTATACTGAAAGGAAACAGGCTCCTCACCTTTCACCGGGATTTCTGCACTTGCAGTTTCAAATTTCTTCCATCCCCCGGGGCGCTGGTACCGGGTACTGTCCTGTGAATGCGTTTTTTCAGCGTAAAAATCGATATCATCGTTCTCAAGCATGGTCAGGCCATAAGCCAGGTTGCGGTCGTGACCCAGGAGCGGAAAAGGGATCCCGCCGAGGAAGTAACCGTATTTCTCAAACCCGGGGGCAACCAGATGGGCTTCATACCAGACCGAGGGCTGGGCGAAGCCAATGTGAGGATCATTCGCGAGAATCACTTTGCCACTCCGGGTCTTTGCGGGCCCTAGCACCCAGGAATTACTCCCTTCCAGTGCCGGCAGGGGGGTCCCTTCAAGGATCCTGCCGATTGACGCGGACACTTCAAAAGAGCCCGCTTCAACACCTCTGGCATCCCAGGAAGGGATCATCGTAGTTTTGGAGGGTGATTCTCCCAACAGCTGTGAAACGTATTCCATGCCCAGCTGATCCTTAACTTCCATAAGGAACGGATCTGTTTTGTGGGCCATGGCAAAACTAAAGGCCATGTACCCAATGGAATTGTAGACATCGGCCAGGCTAAAGGGTTTCTTTTCCAGCCCTGTAAGGTAAAATTCAATTGGAGTTGGGCCTTCTTCTATAAAATGGTTTACCCCTTCCAGATAGGCCTCGGCAAGCAATACTGCCGGGTCGGACGCATTCAGGGTGGCCAGGGTTTTTCGGGTAGCCTCTTCAATCCCAAGGCTGAGAAATAACCGGTCGTTGGGCAGGGCATCCGGACCAAAGGCCTCTGAGAGCCTGCCCGGGGCTATCCGTCGGAGCAATTCCATCTGCCAGAGACGGTCCTGAGCGTGTACATACCCCAGGGCCCTGAAGGCATCGGCTTTATTATTGGCATAGATATGGGGTATGCCAAAGGTGTCGAAGAAAACCGTCACGGAATCGGTTATTTCGGGCATTTGCCGG
>SBFL01000392.1 GCA_006227965.1 Bacteroidota bacterium
CGTTTGGAAGGCCGTCCATTCCGAGGTCACCAAAAGGGCCGTAACCAGGTTGTTGGCGGCGTGGAACCCCAGGGCGAGCTCCAGGCCTTCATCCATTAGGGTCAGGATGCCCAGGAAGAACCCGGTCCCAATATAAAAGACCATGATCCCGGGGCCCAGTTTTTCAACCTCCGGGTTGCCCAGGTGCATGAGCCCGAAAATCGCGGAAGTTACTACCAGGGGGATCCATCTGTTCCCAAATATAATCCCAAAGCCCTGCATCATGTGGCCCCTGAAGAGGTATTCTTCGAAACTGGTCTGAAGGGGGATCAGCAGGATCGCGATCAGGGCGAGCTTCCAGAAGGCATCCCACCTGAAATTCAGCACGTAATCTTCCGGAGAGGTATACAGGTCAATAAAGGTGAGGCCCACAGTAACCAGGGTCCAGATGCCAAAGGAAAAGAATACCCGCTTCCAGTCTACCCTGGGCCGGGAGGTCGTAAGCGACCTTATGGACTGTGGATGTACAAGCCTTGTCCAGCCCAGGACCACAACCAGTCCGAAGGCCAGTGGGGCCAGCAGGAGGATCAGCACCACATTGGCCCCCAGCTGTTCGATCAATTGCGCCATCATGTCTTCCACGCTTACCGGGGAATTAAGGGTGGCCAGGTAATTAAACACCATCAGGGCGATAAAACCCGTTGGTAGGATCAGGTATTTCCAGAGTCCGAGATCCCCGCGATAACCTTGTTCTATATACATATTTCTTTTATTTGAGAGGTGTCCCACTTTTGTTCAGGGCGGTACCAGAGTTTACCCCCGGAAACTTCCAGCGGGCTTTTGAAATTGTTCGAAAAAAGGGAACCGGTTCCCAGACCCTGCGGCATATGCACGTCCAGGGTAGCTGTCCACTGGGCGATAGCGTTCAATCCGATATTGCTCTCCAGGGCGCTGGTGACCCACCATCCGATGCGCCTCGACTCCGCGGCTTCAATCCACTCCCTGCTTCCCGTAATCCCCCCGACAAGGCTAGGTTTGAGGATGATATACTGGGGGCGTATCTGTTCGAGCAGCCTTTCCTTTTCCTCCCGGTAATAACAACCGATGAGTTCCTCATCCAGGGCGATCGGAAGTGGCGTCCGGGCACACAATTCCGCCAATTCCCGCGGTTGGCCGGCCCGGATTGGTTGTTCGATGGAGTGCAATTCAAATTCCGACAACCTCCGGAGCTTCCCCAGGGCCTCCCGCGCTGAAAAGGCACCGTTGGCATCTACCCGGATTTCAAGGTCCTTAGGCGAAAATCGCCCGCGAATCTCCCGAAGCAACCGGAGCTCCGATTCAAAGTCAAGGGCCCCGATCTTCAGCTTTAGGCATCGGAAACCGTCCTTTATCTTTTCCTCAAGCTGCCGCTGCATGAACGGAAGCTCTCCCATCCATATCAGCCCATTTATGGAGATGGGGGCCCCTTCTAAAAACCGGGAGGGAAATAGTTCAAAGGGGGAGGAACTCTTGAGGGACCGCATTGCCTGTTCAAGTCCGAAAACGATACTGGGGTATTCCCGGAAAGTTTCCATAATCCCTTCGCCCCCCTCTTCGAGAGCCCTGCAGGCGCTTTCTAGGCGGGCCTCATAATCGGGCCGGTCATCTGCACTGAGCCCTCTGAAAAGGCCTGCCTCCCCAATACCCCATCGTCCATTGGCCCGCAGGCAGATGAAGAAGGTTTCCTTTTGGGTGAGTACTCCTCTGGAGGTGCCTCCAGGCCGGAAAAATTTCAGGGTGTATTTACTGAAGGTAGCTTTCATAAAGGCCTTCAAATTTACGTATATTTTGGCCTGAAAACCACCCAAAAGATGGAGTTAAAGGACAAAATAATCTGGATTACCGGAGCTTCCTCAGGAATCGGCAGATCTCTGGCCCTTTTGATGGGGCACCGCGGAGCACGGATCATCCTGTCCGGACGCGACAGGCTGCGCCTCGAAGAAGTAAAGAGGGCCATGCCCCAGCCGGACAGGGCGGTGATCCTGCCCCTGGACCTCAATGATCCCGATGCGCTTCCCGGGATTGTTCAGAAAGCCCTGGATAGTTTCGGACTAGTGGATATTCTCGTAAACAACGCAGGAATAAGCCAGCGTTCAACTATTGCAGATACGGGGATGGAAGTATATGAAAAACTCATGCGTGTGAATTATCTGGGGACCATAGGCCTTACCAAGGCACTCCTCCCCCATTTCACCAGCAGAAAACAGGGCCATTTCGTCGTGGTGACCAGTTTGATGGGAAAATTCGGATCCCCCCTGCGCTCAGGGTATTGCGGTGCCAAGCACGCCCTGCACGGCTTTTTTGATGTCCTGCGCATGGAGCACCAAAAAGATGGCGTGTTTGTCAGTTTGATATGCCCCGGGTTCGTTCGTACCGATTTAGCGCGCAATGCCCTTGTTGGGGATGGTACTGCCCAGGGGTTTCAGGACCGGGCCACCGAGAACGGGATGGACCCGGAACTGTTCGCCAGGAAAATGCTCCGGGCCATTGAAAAACGCTCCTGGGAATCCTACATCGGAGGACGGGAAGTCTTTGGGGTCTGCCTAAGGCGTTTCTTCCCCAGATTGCTCCACCGGGTAGTGCTGCGAAGCCGGGTAGTCTGATCAGATATTCAGGGCCTCCCCTATACCGGGCAGTAGGAGCTTCTTGCCCGCCGCCTCGAATTGACGGGCTGCCTCATCCGTATCGATTGCGATATAGCCGAAGGTGTTGTAGTGAACCCCAAGGACATGCCGGCATTCCACGAAGTCGGCTGCCTGAACGGCATCGGCAATACCCATGGTAAAGTTGTCTCCTATCGGCAATACGGCAAGGTCGGGTTTGGCGAAGGAAGGGATCAGTTTCATGTCCATATGAAGGGCGGTATCCCCGGCGATGTAAATCGTTTTGCCGCCGCTTCTAAGCAGAAACCCCCCTGGCTGGCCTCCATAGGTGCCATCGGCAAAGGAGGAAGTGTGGACCGCATTGACGTATTTGAGCCATCCGAATTCGAATTCCCGGGCACCTCCGTGATTCATCGGATGCCCCTCAAAACCCTTGTTCTGGTAGTATGAAACGATCTCATAGTTGCTGATAATCTGGGCTTTGCTATCCCTGGCAAGGGCCTCTACGTCAAGGACATGGTCCTGGTGGGCATGGGTCAGAAGGATCACATCCGGCTGAAGATCCTGCAGGCTGATTTTATCCCTTGCCAGTTCGTTCCCGGTGATAAAAGGATCTACCACCAGTCGGTGGGATTCGGTTTCGATAAGCAGGGCTGCATGCCCCAGAAAGGTGATTTTCATGGGAGAGTAGTTTCTCCCAAATTTATTTAAAATTGAACCAAAAACGAACTCCTTCGGCTGTTTTGTCAGTGTTCAGGGT
The DNA here is from genome assembly GCA_006227965.1 of Bacteroidota bacterium. GTDB lineage: Bacteria > Bacteroidota > Bacteroidia > Flavobacteriales > Flavobacteriaceae > Robiginitalea. Next base: position 3,382 of record SBFL01000392.1, read on the forward strand.
AGACTGCAACTGGTTGACCAGGCGTTTGATGAGACGGATACCCATGGAGGTGCTTTCCCGGTTTTCGGAGTCCTCCGGCAGCCCGACCCCGTTGTCGGTGTATTCAAAGAAGCCCCCATCCCCGTTCTTCTGTATATGGATGTAGATCTTGCCGTCCTGGGCATCTTCGGGAAAGGCATATTTGAATGAGTTGGAAACCAGCTCATTGAGGATCAGACCTATGGGGATGGCCCGGTCTATGTCCAGTTCCACGCCTTCGGCATCAATGGTGATGTTTATATTATGGCCGCCCTTGCGGAATACGGACTGAATGCTGTTGATCAGGCTTTCAATATAACCCTGCATCTCAATGACGGAAAGGTCGTCATTCTGGTAGAGCTTCTGGTGGATCAGCGCCATGGCCTTTACCCGGGTTTTCCCCTCCTCCAGGGCTTCAATGGCGGCCTTACTGCGCGTATTCTTGGTCTGCAGGCTCAACAGGCTGGAAACCATTTGCAGGTTGTTTTTCACCCGGTGATGGATTTCCTTCAGCAGTGAATCCTTTTCGACCAGGGAATTTTCAATAATCCGTTTCTGCTCGGCAATAAGCCGCTGGGTCTTGATGCTCTTAAGATAGGCAAATACAAGTCCTGCAAAACCCAGGAGGGTAAAGACAAGGGATATGAAAACGAGATTGATCCGCATATCCTGGGCCTGGAGTTCCGCCTGGCCCCGGTCTATGTCCATTTCAAGATCTTTGTTCTTGAGCTTTATGTTCTCCAGCTCCTCGCTGGCCACGATGGAAACCAGCCGCTCCTTTTCATTATATTCTTCCAGGGCGCACAGGGAATCTTCCAGTTTCAGGGAATTCTTCAGATAACGGGCAGCGTTTGAATAGTCTTCAAGGCCTTCGTGATAGGAAGCGAGCAACCTGTTTTCGCGAATGATCAGTTCCGGGATGTCCGTCTCGTGTTCCATCCGGAGGTACTCCCCGGCTTTATCCAGGTTTCCTAATTTCATATGTGCCCCGGCCAGGGCAAGAATGTTATCAGTCAGGACATCCTTATCGATCCCAGAGGGGAGGCTGCGCAGAATTCCCAGGCTATTTTCCAGATAAGGCAGGGCTTCCCGGTACTGATTCTGTAGTATATGGGCCTTCCCAATATTACCTTCAATCAGTCCCTTCAGACGGTTGGAATTGTTGATTTCCTCCTCGGTCTTAACCTGATTGATATCGTTCAGGTAGACCACCACATATCCCTGGGCCTTTTTAAAATACGTCATTGCAGTGGCACCGGATCGCTCTTTTAGCAGAAACTGGCCGATTGTATTGTTATAGGCGGCGAGCTTGTAAAAATCGGAGGAATCGATGGTCTTCTTTACCTCCATTATGTATTCGTTCATCGCCTTACGGTGGAGGCCGAGATTATCGTAGATATCGTAAAAAGTAATGCCCTCGGTAATACCGAACTGTTTCTTGCGTTCCCGGATCTCGATCTGCTTGTCGTACTGCCGCAACCTGCCATAGGTTTGATCCATGAGGTCAAGCAGTCTGCCGAGGGGCACCCGTTCCATGGATTCCAGTTCAGGGTAGAGCTCATTGGCCAGAGCCGATGCCTTTTTGTAATTCCCCAGATCAAAATACACCTGGGCACGCAGAAGGCGATATAACTGAATGGACAGGGAATCCCCCTCCCTTATCGCCGCATTCAGGTCCGCGTTAATGCGGTCGAGCCAGTCGTATGCCGAATGGGAGGCATAGCGATCTTTCGTCTGAAAAAAATACGCGAGTTTCTCAGCAGCCGTCTGCTTATTCTCATATGTTTGAAGCAGGGAGTCCACTGAAACCGGGTACTGCTGCCCTGAAATCGGACTGGAAAGCCCCAGAATGAAAAGGAAAAGAAAGACTGTCAAAGATTTTTTCATAAATCTGGCCCTATGGCAGCCATTTGGGCGGTCGGCATGTTACAAATTACATCTTCAAACTTACCTCTAACTATCGGGATTCGGAATTTTTTGTTGTCAATTCACCGCTTTATGTAGCGTTCCCGCTTAGGGAGGCAGTATGCTGTCAGAAGAAAAGAAAAAAGGCCATATACATTGCGTACATAGCCTTTTCATCTAATAGCAAGATTTGGGATCTCAACTTAAGACATTTCAAATATAAGGGAGGGTGCAGGAGATTTTAAGAAATTGTTGTATAAGTACCAAAAGTTGTTGTGAAATGGCAAGAACCCTCCCAAACTTGCATTTGGTCGAGGTTTTTTTTAGTCTTTCGGAAAGAAATTCCGGAGGCGGGGAACAAAAAAAAGAGCCCCACCAGGTATTGATAAGACTCTTTTTACGAGAACACTATATGAAAATGAAAAAAT
>SBFL01000199.1 GCA_006227965.1 Bacteroidota bacterium
CCTGCTGGAAAAAATCACCCTCTCCCAGGTCAAAGAAGTGCTCAGGCTCCCATCTGTATGGCTGCTGATGGTCATTATCCTCTGCGCCTATGTGGGATACAAGATCACGGATGTTTTTTCGCTATATGCCCAGGATGTGATGTTTTACGACCAGGTGGAATCCGCCCAGGTGGGGACCTTCCTGCTTTTTATACGTCCGGTGATCGGGGTGCTTATCGGAGTGCTTGCCGACCGCACCCAGACCACCCTCTGGCTTTTTGTGAGCTTTGTAGTCTCCTTCGCCGGCGCCCTGTTGTTTTCAACCGGCATAATTTCTGCATCTTCAACGACCCTGTTCTTTAGTTCTATCCTGATCGTGGCCACGGGGATCTATGCGGCCCGTTCCCTGTATTTTGCGGTCATGCAGAAAGGCCGTATCCCGCTGGTCCTGACCGGCACTGCCGTGGGTCTTATTTCGCTTATCGGATACACCCCGGATATTTTTGCCGGACCTGCCATGGGTCTGCTGCTGGACAGGTCACCCGGAGAAGCGGGGCACCAGCATGTCTTCTGGATGCTGGCAATTTTTTCCTTTACCGGCGGGATTGCCGCCTGGTATTACTACCGGCTGTACCGACAGCCAGGGAAACGCTCAAAACCTGGAACTGAATAGAATTAAAAAAGGAGTCTATGGAACAGAAAAAAGCCTATCCTGCAAAAGTATACCTGAACGGAGAAATCCTGGATGCAGACAAAGCCCGGATATCCGTCTTCGACCGGGGGTTTATCTTCGGGGACGGTATCTACGAGGTGATGGCGCAGATAGGGGGACGGTTTTTTTATGGAAATGCCCATATGAAACGGCTGAAGACCTGTTTGCAAAAGATAGACATCGATTTCGATGTGGATGCCCTGGAGGCCGAAATCCCGTCCCTCCTGGAGGCCTCGGGATTAAAGAAGATGGACTGTTTGCTCTACATTCAGGTGACCCGGGGGGTAGCTCCCCGGCAACATTCCTATCCGGATGGGATTCGGCCGACCACTATGATGTACGCCTGGCCCAAAACCCTTCCGGATATCGTTTCCAAAGGGGTCTCTGTAGTGACCCGGGAAGACTTCCGCTGGTCCCGCTGTGACATCAAGATGACTTCCCTGTTGGGCAACGTTATGGCGAACCAGTATGCCATGGAACAGGATTGTTACGAAACCCTGTTTGTACGCGAGGGAATCCTTACGGAAGCCTCGCATTGCAATGTCTTTTTTGTAAAGGATCAGTTGGTTTACACACACCCGGCCAATGAATTCATCCTGGACGGGATCACCCGGCAGGTAGTGCTGGAGCTCTGTGAAAAGATAGGCCTTGAAGTCCGGCTTCAGGGTGTCCCTAAAGCCGAAGTCCGATACATGGATGAGGCCTTTCTGACCGGCACCAGCACACAAATAACCCCGATCCGGGAGATTGACGGGTTCGCTCTTTATGAGGATAGCATGGGGCCAGTCACCCGGATGTTGCAGGAGGCATTCCTGAAGAAGAAATCAGCCAAAGGCTGATTTTCTTTTGCGGTTTTAGAATGTAATTTGAATCGTGGGGATTCCGGGGTGTCCCGCTTCCCCTTCGGTTTTCAAAACCCACTAACTTCTATTAGCAATTCTTTTACCCTGTGATCCGGGGACAGGACTTACCAACAGCAGGCATATCCCGGCAATCCTCGGGAATTTTGTATTTTGTACAAACAAGCGGGCCCTATGTTCAGATTCTTTAGACAACTCCGCAAAAAAGGCATCGGCGACGGGCGGGTGCGTCGTTATATGTTCTATGCCATAGGGGAAGTTGCCCTGGTGGTCATCGGTATCCTGCTGGCCCTGCAGATAGACGCGTGGAATACAGCACGTGTAGACCGGAAAAAAGAAATCCTGTACCTTAAAGAAATACGGACCAACCTGAAGGACGACCTGAATAATGTGGAGTATTCCATTGCCTTCAACAGGGAAAAGGACTCGGTCATCACCGCTTCCCTGAACGCTATGCTCGATGCAGGCTCCAGCCTTGAGGCCATGTTGGGAATCAGCAGGAACATGCCTATTCTTGCCGAATTCAGCGTATATACCCAAAACAGGGTCGCTTTTGACAACATGTTGTCTGCGGAGAATATCGATTTGATTTCTGAAGATAGCATGCGGACCGAACTTTCCGCCTATTATTCAGAACAAAACCTGCTCGACGGGACACAGGAACGGGTCAAGCAGCTGACCCGTATTTTCGTGGACAATATCACTCCATCTTTGATGAACAGGGAGAACATCACACAGTTCTTTAAGGATAATAATTTTGATTCCGCGAATGACCTGGATTTTACAACCAATCGCGTCCTTTTCGGAGATCTGTTCGGCATGCAGAAGAACCTTGAAAGTCATACCCTGTACCTGGAAGCATACCAAAGGCAAATCCAGGCCCTGATTGCTCAAATAGACACTTTTTTAAGCAGGACGAATTGATCCGTTTTTTCCTTCATATCCGCAATAGGCTCCTGGAAACCCAAGCTGTAAGGACATATCTGCTTTATTCCTAAAATCCTGTCAGTACCCCTGTAACTATGGCTATTGCCGCCAGCGAAAAAAACAAAACCAACGGCCTCCATATAAACCGAATCCATTTATGGTAAGGTATCTCGGCAATGGCAAGGATGGCCATCAGGGCCCCATTGGTGGGCACTATAAAGTCCATGTTAACGGCCCCATACTGATATGCCAGTACACATACCTGACGTGAGATACCGACCAGGTCGGACAATGGAGTGAGAATGGGCATGGTAAGGATGGCCTGGGCGGAATAGCTGGAGACAGGGAAATGCAGAAGGGCCTGACTGGCCATCATCCCCAAAGCAGAAAGGCTGGCGGGCAGTTCCTCAATCGGGGTAAACAGTCCGTGTATTATCGTGTCCATGATCATGCCTTCCTTGAGCAATAGAGGAATACAGCTGGCCAGCCCCATAATCATGGCTGCAAAGGTCATTTCCTTCATTCCCTCAATGTAGGTGAGGCCCGTGCCATTAATACCCAAATTTCCCAGCAGTCCCGCTACCAATCCCAGCAGAAAAAAACAGGCGGATATTTCATTGAATCCCCAATCCAGGGAGACCAGGCCATACGTGACTATGCCAAAAGTGAGGCATAACATCCCGAGGATTGCAAAATTCCGCCAGGAGGGTTCCTGCCTGTTCGGGTTCATAGGTTCCCTTTCAACCCTGTTCTTTTTGGCATACCGGATCAAGTACCATACCCAGAGGGCAAAAGCCAGCCCAAAAAACAAGAGCCTGTAGGAACTTCCAGACATAAGTGAAAGGTTAGCTTCTTTCTGTGCAAGCACCACAGCGAATGGATTCATCGGGCTGAAGGCCGCTCCCATTACTGCAGAGCCGTAACTGCTGGCCACAGCCACATAGACATTGAATCCCAGGGAACGGCAGAACAGAATCAGGATGGGGGCCATGGCTATGATCTCCTCCTGCAATCCAATTGTGGCGCCAGCCGCTGCAAAAAGAAGCGATATCACTGTCAGGGCGATCCCTTCGTGTTTTTGCAAAATATCCACGACCCATTGTAATCCCTGACCAAGGGCCCCGGTTTTTTCTATGATATAGAAACTCCCGCCCAGCAGAAAGATCAAAAAGATAAGGCTGGCACGGCTGATCAGACCCTCCGGAATAGCCATAATCAAATCAAAGAATCCAAGGGATTCCCCTTCAATCAGCTGATAGGAGCCACTTATAACTGTAGTCTGCCCCGTATCGGGATTCGTGAGTCGGTCATAGGATCCGCGCGGAACAATAAAGGTAAGTACCCAGGATAAAACAATAACTCCCAGGATGATCACAATGGCGTTGGGAAATCTCTTCATAGGCTGCCTTAACTTCACAAAAACGACTGCTGAGCCGGCAGGTTAGACGGGGGTAAATTAAACATAGGTAAAATTAGTACAAGAGTACCCCGAAAGGCCATTAAATTAGGACCTGATATTTCTTTTGCACGCAACGGGTCGCGCATCAAACCCTGGCGAGTGGGGCCCTAAGGGCCAAAATCACTGCCACAATTGGATGAATTTACCTGATAAAAAAAACAGGTCCTTATTTATTATTCGCTGTAAAGGTTTAGACATGAAACATCCGGCAAGGAATCCGGTGTGGCCATAAAATCCATCATTACCAGTTCCTTGCACTGCTGATTCCCCTGGCCATGGCCTCCTTCATCAAGGATCAATAAATGTCCCCGGGACAGATCTTCCATAAAAAGACGCCCATTTTCAGGGGGGGTAACCGGATCGTACCGGTTTACAAATATCAGCGTGGGGGTGTCTGACTTCCCGAATTTCCGTTCATTCAATGGCATGCTGGCAGTATGCCAGTTGCGGCCAGCCTGGTAGATCGCATCAAAATAGCCGAGCGTAACGGGAATCAGGGGGTATTTGTCATAATTCCCGGAGATCACAGATGCTGTATTTTCGGGGTTGAAATTTTCAAATTTTTCCACGCTCAGGAGCATGCTCATGTTCAGGGCACCGGTCAGGAGCCACTCAAAACCCAGTACTTCCTGTATAATTTCGCCAGACCCCATATGCAGGGCCCTGATCATTTCGGGGGCCTTCTCACGCGCATTTCCCATATACAACAACCTTCTGAGCAGATAGATGCCATCCTGGGCATTGATCGCAAATTCGATGGTGTCGTTGATAGAGGTTTTTATTGGGTTTTCTCTCAAACCGGCAATGGCACTCAAATACGTGCTTCTAAGATCGGGGTACTTCTGATTACATTCTGGGGTTTTGTCGCAGTATTCAAAAATCCGGGTCAGCGCAAGGTTATAGCTATCCAAACGGTTAATGAGAAAATCTCCACTTAGGGGAGAGGGAGAATCCAGGATGGAGGCATGCACATAGGCAGGGAAATTATCCTGCACCACACGGGCCAGGCGCGTCCCGTAGGAACCCCCGAACAAATTGTATTTATCATACCCAAGGTGTTTGAACAACACGCCTACATCCCTGGCATTCTGAACTGTATTGTAAAACCGCGGGTCGGCATTACGCTCAACGCATAACTCCTGATATTTTCTGATTACGCTGTCCATGAGGATTCGTTCGCGGGTGGGGTCTGCATCGGCCGCCATCACGAGAAAGGTGTCCATGGACATATCCGGAAGTGGAGAAGAATACCCGATCCCCCGCTGGTCAAAAAGGATGAAATCCCGCTCCTCCAGGAATGGGTGCTTTAAAAGAAAATCCACCAGGCCCTGATCAAGGGAGCTTTCCCCCGGCCCGCCTGAAAAAAGGATTACCGGATAGGCCTTGGAAGCCTTGTTTCGCCTCTGGAGCACGGCATAGGCAATTGCTATTTCCCGCCCATCGGGGTTATCGTGGTTCTCGGGTACCAAGAGCAGGCCCGACTTTACATTCTCATGGTGGACCAGCCATTCAGGGAGGTCTGGAATACCAGTATCCTGTGCACTTGCTGAAAGAAAGATGCTGAGGTATAAATACAGAATGAGGCAAAGTGTTCTCATAAAGGTTAGGTCTTTATAAAAAGACGAATCCGGGGATGAATCGTTACAGGAAATACGAATGAATTTAAGGCTTTACCTCAGGGTTGGGTAGTGTAAATAAGCAAGCGAAACACTTTACGGAAAATAACTTAGTTAAAACCCGCAAGGGGCTTTCAGAGTTGTGAAATATCTTGAAGACCGGGTGGGG
>SBFL01000234.1 GCA_006227965.1 Bacteroidota bacterium
CAGGGCTTCCAGGGCCCTCAGGATTTCATCCATATTGCGTCCCACATTCAGAGGGTAGTACATGATAAGACGGATCTTCTTGGCCGGATCGATAAAGAAGACGGCCCGCACGGCAGCGGTTTCACTTTCATTCGGCTGCAACATTCCATAGAGTTTGGCCACCTTCATGTCCAGGTCAGCAATGATTGGGAAATCAAAGTAGACCCCCGTGTTTTCGCGTACATTCTGAACCCATCCCAAATGGGCATGGATGCTGTCTATACTGAGTCCCATCAATTCCGTATTCAGGGCCTCAAACTCTTTTTTGCGCGTGGCAAAACCGCTCATCTCCGTGGTGCAAACCGGCGTAAAGTCCGCGGGATGGGAGAAAAGTACGACCCATTTGTCCTTGGCAAATTCGGAGAATTTGATTTTTCCTTTGGTAGTGAGTGCTACAAAATCGGGCGCAGAATCCCCGATCCGGGGCATGGGGTTAAAGGTTTGTGTTGCTTCCATGATATATGATTTTTGATTAGAATCTTTTAAGGCACGAAACTATAACCAGTTGTAGCAGCCTGAAATGATTTGGATCATTGGCATGGACATTTTCCCGAATTTCTGCCTGGGGCCTAACCCTTAATAGAGATGGTGTAAGAAGCTGGACAAACCTTTGATCAAATTGCCCTAGGATATGTATATTTAGTACCAAATGGAAACTATGAAATTACAATGGGAAGGGGTCATGCCGGCCCTGACGACCAAGTTTGATGAAGCCGACCGGCTCGACCTTACTCTTTTTGAGAAAAACCTCCAGGCACAACTGCAAGCGGGGGTCTCGGGTATTATCCTCGGGGGTACGCTGGGGGAAGCCAGCACCCTCAATACGGAGGAGAAGGAAACACTAACAGTTAAGGCTCTTGAGATGGTGGCAGGCAGGGTCCCTGTAGTTTTGAATATCGCAGAGTCAAGTACTAAAAGCGCCGCAGAGGCTGCGCGGAGAGCGGAGGTGATTGGAGCAGATGGTCTGATGCTGCTCCCCCCAATGAGATATAGACCCACCAAGCGCGAGGCCCGGATTTACTTACAGGCCGTTGCCGAAAGCACTTCCCTGCCGATCATGATTTACAACAACCCCATAGATTATGGGACGGAGGTCACCCTGGAGATGTTCGAAGACCTGATGGACCGTTGTCCGAATATTCAGGCGGTTAAAGAATCCACCAGGGATGTCTCCAATGTGACCCGGCTGCGAAACCACTTCGGAGACCGCTTGAAAATCCTCTGTGGGGTGGATACCCTGGCAATGGAAAGCCTCCTGATGGGGGCAGATGGCTGGGTGGCCGGACTGGTATGTGCCTTTCCGCGGGAAACCGTTGCGGTCTATGCCCTTAGCAGGGCGGGGCAGATAGAACAGGCCCGTGAGATCTACCGGTGGTTTATGCCGTTGCTTGAACTCGATATCAACCCCCAACTGGTTCAGAATATAAAACTTGCAGAAACCCTGGTGGGCCTTGGTTCCGAACCGGTACGCCCCCCCCGCCTGCCCCTGGCCGGGTCAGAACGGGATCGGGTACTGTCGATCATCGAGAGAGCCCTTAAAGAACGTCCGAAATTACCGGATTACCTAGAATTATTGTAGACTGGTCAGGGGAGGGGCCCCCTCCCCCCGCCCATCAAAATAACCCACAATCATGCAACATCCTATCACCGGCGCACAGCTAATCGGGTATACAGAATCCAGCCTGGGAGCAGAGACCTTTAGTACCACAAACCCCCGGGATGGTAAGCACACCCCCTGGAGCTTTCGGGAAACGACAAAGGAGGAACTCCAAAAAGCTGTTGAAATGGCCGCATCCGCGTTTATTCCATTTCAGGAACTTCCCGGGGAACGCCGGGGTGAATTCCTTGAAGCCGTGGCAGGTGAGCTTGAGGCCGTATCGGCAGACCTAATAGAGGTCTACACGCTGGAATCCGGTCTGCCTGAAGCAAGGGCAAGGGGGGAACTGGGTCGCACAACCGGACAGCTAAGGGCTTTCGCAGACCTTGCCCGCAAGGATTCCTGGCGCATGGCAAGGATTGATGCTGCCCAGCCTGACCGCCAGCCCGTGCCCAAACCCGATATTCGCAAATGCCTTTATCCCCTGGGGCCCGTAGCCGTCTTCGGGGCCAGTAATTTCCCTTTTGCCTTTTCAACGGCAGGCGGGGATACGGCCTCTGCCCTGGCCGTGGGATGTCCTGTGGTCGTAAAGGGACATCCCCTGCACGCCGGAACCGGGGAGGCTGTTGGCCGGTGCGTCCAGAAGGCGGCCCGGGAAACCGGAATGCCGGAAGGGGTGTTCTCTCATTTGCAAAGCAGCGGTATCTCCCTCGGAGAGCAACTTGTGCAACACCTTTTGATCAAAGGGGTTGGGTTCACCGGGAGCCGGAAGGCTGGCCTGGCCCTTTCCCGACTGGGTCAGGAGCGCGCCATACCAATCCCTGTATTTGCCGAGATGGGCAGCATTAACCCGGTGGTTGTATTGCCTTCAGCCACGGAGGAATCAGGGGGCTGGGCAAAGGCATATGCCCAGTCCGTAACCCTCGGGTCCGGCCAGTTTTGTACCAACCCCGGTCTTATTCTGGGGATTGCAGGCCCGTCCTGGGATCGCTTCGTGAGATCGCTGGCCGTGGAAATCAGTCAGGTCCCTGCCGGCTGTATGCTCCACAGGGGGATGGCCGACCGCTTCAGGACCTTACGGGAGGAACTCCTGTCCCAGCAAGGGGTAACTGTATTAGAAACAAATCAGGAGGAATCCGGGGAGGCCATGGTTGGTGGAACGGTAGCCCGGGTATCTGGAAGCGATTTTTGTGGGAATCCCTCCCTGCAGCAGGAAGTTTTCGGTCCCTTTACGCTCACGGTGGGTTGTTCCGGCCGGGAAGAACTCCTTCGTGCCGTTCAGATCCTGGAAGGTCAGCTTACTGCATCCATCCTCGGGGATCCTGAGGAGATCGGAAGGGAACCTGAGCTGCTCAGCGCTCTGAAGGACAAGGCAGGCCGGCTTCTGTTCAACGGGGTGCCAACCGGAGTGGAAGTCTGTCCCTCCATGCACCACGGAGGGCCATTCCCGGCTACGACGGATGCCCGCTTCACTTCTGTGGGGACTGACGCCGCCCTTCGCTGGGTAAGGCCCATTTCCTTTCAAAACACCCCCCAGCAGTTCTTGCCGCCCGTTCTCAGAGATGAAAATCCTCTGGGGATCTGGCGTATGGTAAACGGGGAATTCAGCCGGAAAAACAGTGTCGTATGAAACGGTTTTTCCTCGCGTTTATCACAGTTGCCTTCCTCTTGCCTGTAAGGGCACAGGAAAGTCCGGGACCGGATGAAATCCTAGATTCTGTCATAAGGAGGGTCGATGCCTTCCGCCCTTTTGATCGATCCCAATATCCACTGGGGCTGTTCACTGAAGAACGGTATCGGAAGGAGGCCGATTTTGCCCGCCAACAATTGCAGGACCTCAGCAAGGTGGATACAGCAGCCCTCTCGGAGACAAACCGGATTTCATGGGAATTGCTGCGGTTTACCCTTCAGGATGAGATCGATCGGTATCGTTTCAAAATGCATTTGAATCCCATACAGGCGGACCAGGGATTCCATCTGAATCTGAACTATCGCATCCGGCCCCTTTTGAATTATGATGAGGTCCGGGATTACCTGAAGATGATGGAGGCCATTCCGGCCTTTGTGGACCAACACTTCCAGTTAATGCGGGAAGGGCTCCGGCAGGGTATCTCCCAGCCCAAGATCATTTTTGAGGGCTATCAGACGACCTGGGAAGACCACATTGTGAGCGATTACCGGCAGAGCCCCTTTTATGGGCCTCTGGAAAACCTGCCTTCAAAACTGGATGCGGGGCAGCGCGATTCGGTCCGACTGGCTGGCCAACGGCTTATCATGGAAAAAGTGGTGCCTGGCTTTCGCAAGATCAAAAAGTTTTTTGAAGAAGAATACCTCCCGGAAACCCGGGAAGCGATAGGTGTTTCCCAGACGCCTGATGGTGCGGAATTCTACCAGAACCGGATCAATTTTTTCACCACGGATTCACGCTACACGGCAAGGGACATCTATGAGATCGGCATGAGGGAGGTAGGGCGAATTGAGAGTGAAATGAACAAAATAATAGACGCCCTTGGGTACGAAGGTTCGTTCCGGGAATTCCTTGCTTTTCTCAGAACGGACCCCCGCTTCTATGCAAAATCCGCTGGGGAATTACTGAAGGAGGCCAGGGATATTGCCAAGCGTATAGACGGGGAACTACCCAGGTTCTTCAAGACCCTCCCGAGAAGGCCGTATGGGGTAAAGCCGGTACCTGATGCCATCGCCCCCAAGTATACAGGGGGGCGTTATGTGCCCCCCCGAAGCCCGGCACAATCTGGAACGTACCTGGTAAATACCTATAAGCTGGGCAGCCGCCCCCTGTATACCCTGCCGGCCCTCACGGCCCACGAAGCTGTTCCGGGCCACCATTTGCAAGGGGCCCTTAACCGTGAGCTTTCCGAGAATTTTCCTGGCTTTCGCCGCCGCCTGTACCTTTCGGCCTTCGGAGAAGGCTGGGGACTCTACTCGGAATACCTGGCGGCCGATATGGGGATCTACAGGGATCCTTATGAGAAATTCGGCCAGCTGACCTATGAAATGTGGCGGGCATGCCGCCTGGTGGTGGACACGGGGATCCACGCCCTGGGATGGAGCCGGGAAGAGGCAGTGCGCTTCATGGAGCAGCACACAGCCCTCTCCCTGCACGAGATCAATACAGAAACGGACCGGTATATTGCCTGGCCAGGGCAGGCGCTCTCCTATAAAATGGGAGAGATCACTATCCGGGAGCTTCGGGCAGAGGCAGAAGAAGCCCTGGGAGCAGGGTTCGATATCCGCGAATTTCACGAAGTAATCCTCGGGGAGGGCACGGTAACTCTGCCCATCCTGAGAAGGCGGGTAGCGGATTATGTGGCAGCCCGGTCCAAATCCTGAATGGCATATGGGAAGACACGTCTTTAAATGCATAGATGGCCACACGGCGGGAAATCCGGTACGGGTGGTGGCCGAAGGCGGACCCGAACTAATCGGGCGCAGCATGCGGGAAAAACGGCTGCATTTCATGAAGGAATTCGATTGGATCCGAAAGGGGCTTATGTTTGAGCCAAGGGGCCATGACCAGATGAGCGGCAGTATCCTTTACCCGCCCTCTGATCCGGAAAACGACCTGGGGATTCTATTTATCGAAACCAGTGGCTGCCTGCCCATGTGCGGGCACGGCACCATTGGGACGATTACCATAGGGATCGAGGAAGGCCTGATCCATCCTAAACAGCCAGGGCAGGTCCGCCTGGAGACCCCGGCCGGACTGGTGCATGTCCGTTACGGGAAGGAGGGTGGCAAAGTGGCCTGGGTGGCCCTTGCCAATGTTCCATCCTTTCTGATCGCCGAAGGCCTGGCGGTGGAAAGCCCTCACCTGGGTAGCCTCAAAATTGATGTGGCTTATGGGGGTAATTTCTATGCCATTGTGGATCCTCAGGAACATTTCCCTGACCTGGCTGCATTTGCTGCCGCGGACCTGATCAGGTTCAGCCAGCAGTTGCGGCCGGCTATCAACCAAAAGTACCCGGGACGGTTTGTACACCCGGAAGACCAGAACATCAACGGGGTGAGCCATATCCTCTGGACCGGAGAACCGGTTTCTGAAGGAGCTACCGCCCGCAATGCTG
>SBFL01000090.1 GCA_006227965.1 Bacteroidota bacterium
CGCAGGCCGTTACCAGGGCATCTACTTCTTCCTTTGATTTAAGGGAGAGGAAGGAAAACGCATTACCGGACCTCCAGGACTTGATGGAAGTGTCTTCAAAAAGGGTGCTTGGCAGTTGCAGATGTCTGGGTTCCTCGTAAACGCCTTCCAGGGGGGAGAACCAAATGTCGAAGTAACCTTCATCCAGGTGGAAGACGTTGATCCAGGCCTGTACGAAATTCAACTTCAATTCCTTCAGCTGGTTCAGGAAAACCACGGCCACATCGGAGATGTGTTCCGTCTTTTGCATGGCCATGGAAGCCGTTCTGACCCGTTCCAGGGCAGCTTCGATCTGGGCCTCTCTCGCCTGTGCTTCCGCTTTTTTCAAGTCCAGGAAGCGGGTGTAGGTCTGTTCAAAGACCTGGCTGAAACGCCTGAGGATCTCATGACTTTCCTCTGATAAGGATTGCAGACTTGCAGTTTGAATAACACCATATGTATTAAAGGATCCAGATAACATGACGGCATTCGGAGCTTTCATTGCTTTTTTGATTTCCTCTGGAAGTCTTGCGAAGTAGCCATATACCAAAATTTCATCCCATTGGTCTTTAACTGCTCCTTCCAGAAGGTACTCCCAATTGGACTCTTTGGCTTTCCATGCTTTCAAGTAATTCTTATAGGCCGGGTGCTCGTGGTAAGGCACTATATACCTGTCTGCCATATCCGGGTCTTCCGAATTGGTCATCCACACCATTGCTGACTGTTCCTCTGGGTTGAAAATCCACAAAAGACACCTGGTGAGTTCCATGTCCAGGCTTCTTAGTTCCTTGAAGATTGTTTTAATCAGCGAAGACAGTTCCTCAGAGTTTTGCATCCGCATGGCACTGTTGCGTACACGTTCCAGGGCCGCTTCAATTTCCAGTTCCCTTGTCCGCTCCCGGATCTTTGCCTCCAGCTCTTCATTTTTCCGTCGGAGGCCTTCTTCTGGGAATGCTTCCTCCTCTGCAATATCGTAATCCGGAGTGGAGCCGTGGAAGTGGGTAACCACCCATCTCCCATCCAATTTCTCAAGAACAGTGGAAAGGCGCAAATAGAGGTGATGATCATTCCCGGGGAAATAAAGTTCCAATTCTTCAAGAATCAGGCAGCCCAATCCGTTGGCAAATTCCTTTTCCGCAAAAGGCTTTCGGGAATATCTGAAATCCTGGCCCTGAAGCTGGTCTGCCTGTATCCGGGCCATTTTCTGCACGTCCTCCCTGGTTTTGAAAATTTCATGTGCCGCCGATCCGTAACCCATAAAATCCGGGAGCACAATCTCTTCGAGGTCTTCCAGATTCCTGAAATCAAGTAAGGCCCCGATCATGCGTTCGTAGACAGCACGGACTTCCTGCTCCATCGGCGGATTATTCTGTTTCATGATACGGGAAGATTAATTTTGAATTCGGTTCCGTTGCCTGCTTCTGATACCACTGTGATTTCTCCCCCGTGTGCCTTGACGATGTCGTAGCTCAGGCTCAGCCCCAACCCGGTGCCCTGCCCTGTAGGCTTGGTGGTAAAAAAGGGCTGGAAGATCTTCTCCCTGATCTTATCCGGAATGCCACCTCCGTTATCCCGGATCGTAATTGCGATTCCATCATTGTTCTTTTGAGTTTGTACCCAAACCGTGGGCTCATATTCCTTGTGTGCTGATGCCTTTCGTTCGTTTACCGCGTAGAATGCGTTGGTGAGTAAGTTCAGCAGTACCCGGCCTATATCCTGGGGCACAACATTTACCTTCTCCAGGGTGTCGTCAAAATCGGTTTCCATGGTGGCATTGAAGCTTTTGTCCTTGGCCCGGAGGCCATGGTAAGCCAGTCGGAGGTATTCATCTGCCAGCTCATTGAGGTCGGTAGGTTCCTTTTTACCATCCCCGCTTCGACTGTGTTGTAGCATCCCCTTGACAATGCTGTCGGCCCGCTGCCCATGGTGCACGATTTTTTCCAGGTTCTGGATCACGTCCCCGGCCAGTGCCCTGACCTCCTCTAAATCCCCGTTTTCCATTTCTTCCAGGAGTTCCTCCAGCAGCTCCCGGCTCACCTCCGAGAAGTTGTTCACGAAGTTCAATGGGTTTTTGATCTCGTGTGCGATGCCTGCAGTGAGTTCCCCCAGGGAAGCCATCTTTTCGGACTGGATCAGCTGGGCCTGGGTAGCCTTTAGGTCTGCCAGCGTTTTCTCGAGCTGATTAAAATCCTCGTATCGGGCATAAGCTACCGAAAAGGCATCTGCCAGGGCCTGTACCAGTTCCATCTGGCCAGGCTCCAGGTGGGATCGGCTTCCCACGTAGAGCATGCCCTGCCGGAAAGGGACCATATGAAGCACAAGATGCTCCGGAGCCTGCTCCCCGGACTGGTAGCGTTCCCGGTCCTCAACCAGCCCATGTTTTGTAAGAAGTTCGGAAAAGTCGATAAATCCCTGCCGGTCCCATTCGGTGAGGAACATCTCCTGCATTTGCCAGCTTTTTACCATTTCATCAAACACGGGAATAAGCCCGAAACCGACCTGCCAGACGGCCAGGGATTCTCCCATGGGGTTCGAGAGGTACGAATGGATTTTCTTTTCATTTTCATCGACGATAAAGACCCCGCAGCGGAAGAAGGGGACGCCCAGCGTAGTCAGTTCGTTCCAGATCAGGGGGGTGATGCGCTGCAAGTCGGCTGTGGAGCGCATACTGGAAATCTCACCCCGCACCCGTTCGATCGACGCCTGTTTGACGGCTTCCTGGGCGCGCTTCTCGGCATTCTGCAAATCGAGGTAGCGGGTGTACGTTTGTCCGAAGACGGCAGCGAACCGCTCCAGGACAGGGCGGATATCATCCTGCATGGGGGCATTGGTAAATGCATAGAGTATTCCGTCCCGGAACACGAAACTGTTGTGGTAAACCGCCTTCGGGAGTGCATTCAGGTCAAATTGGACCGGGTAATCCGGAGCGTCATTCAGGACTTGAAAGTAGTGCTTTACGTCTTTGCCTTCAAGGGTATAGGAAAAAGCCTTTTCACCCCCCACCCACGCGTCCCGCGCACCCCTGAAAAGGGGATGCCGCGACATGTCAAGGGTTCCGCTGTGCAGCATGGTCTCCGAAGAATCCCTGACCGATGCCGTCCACAGCTCCATATGCTCGGCCTGGCTCAAAATGCCTATGCCGCAGCGGATGCTGGCATCCAGACCCAACCCGAGGAGCTCGTTGAAGAAAGTGGTTACCGTCCCGGCGATGTCTTCCGTGTTGTGCATGGCCATGGTGCGTGCCCGAACCCGCTCCAGGGCTGCCTCGATCCTGGCTTCCCGGGCCTGTGCCTCTGCTTTTTTCAGATCCATAAAGCGAATGTAGGCTTGCTCGAAAGCCCGGGTGAATCTTATAAGAACAGATTCGGCCTCTTCACTCAAAGTTTCCCCTGTAATTATGGACAGGTACCCCTGGCTGAAATTGAAGCAATAGAAATAGGTTGGATCTGGGAAGTTTGTTGTCATTTCCCGGATCCTGTCAGAACCAAGAGTTGGCATGGCAAAAGCCAAATGATCTTCCAATTCCTTTCCGCTTACTTTTTGTACAAAGACGGGAACCCCTTTTTTCCAGGCACTGTATCGAGCATCCAAAACAGGATCTCCTTTCAGTGGCAGGTAATAACCTTCTCCCAGGCTGCCATCCGTCATGGTAGTCCAACCAGATTGGTCCTGCTTTCCTTGGTCTATTTCAACAAAACCACAATTAAAGAATCCTCTTACACCGAGCTTGTCCAATTCCTGGAAAAGTACCACGGACAAATCCAGAAGCTCGTCACTTCTGTGCATGGCCATGGACCGTGCCCGCACCCGTTCCAGGGCCGCCTCTATCTGGGCTTCCCTGGCCTGGGCCTCGGCCTTTAAAAGGTCCAAATACCTTCTGTAGGTTTGACCGAAAACGCTTGCAAATCGTTTCAGGACACTTCTTGCCTCTTGCGTGAGTTGGGTTTGGGTAAAGGCAAAAAGGATCCCCTCCGTAAAGAAGAAGATGTTGGCGAATTGGTTGTCCGGTAGCGTGTCGAGATCCATATGAATGGGATACTCGGGCTCCATATTGAGTGCCTTGTAGTATTTGGTGACATCCGCGCCGGCAAAGTGATAGGAATACGCTTTATCACCTTTTTGCCAGGCTTTTTTGAGTCCGATAAGCATGGGATGAATACTCATGTTCAGCATCCCCATTTTAAGGATTACTTTACCCTGTTTGTCAGAATTAGCAGACCAGGTTTCCATACCCTCATATCCTTCAAGGATACCAATGCCGCACCTAATGGAATCATCCAGCCCCAGCTTCATCACTTCTTGAAATAAGGTGATAACCGTATCCCCGACATCCTGGCTATTGTGCATAGCCATGGTTTTGGCCCGTACCCGTTCCAGGGCGGCTTCGATCTGGGCTTCCCGGGCCTGGGCCTCTGCCTTTTGAAGATCGAGGAAGCGCTGGTAGACCCTGCCAAATTCGGCGGCCAGTCGTTGTACGATCTCCTTCTCCTCCTCCGTGGCCCTGCGGGTATGATTGAATCCGATGAAACCGGCATTAAAGCGTCCCTGGGTGGTGTAGAGGCCCTCTGGAAAATCCTTCGGATAGATCCGGTATTTCTTCGGGAGGCTCTGGATAAGCTCATCCATTAGCTCGAAGAGGCCGGGTAGCATTTCCGGGGAATAGTCGATACAATCCACGGCCTGGGATTCGGCGTTCTTCCAGTGCATAAAAGACGCTTTCCACGCCTCCATGGCATTGACATCGATATGCTGTTCGGAGAGGATTCGATTTTCCGGGCTTGTGGTAATGCGCAGGCTGAAGGTTTCATTTTCGGCATCAAAGAGTGTCAGGTGCGTGAGCACCGGATGGATCCCCAGCAAGTCAAACTGTTCGAGCAGCACACAAAGGACGTCTGCAAGTTCTTCCGTGCTGTGCATGGCCATGGATCTGGCCCTGACACGTTCCAGGGCGGCTTCGATCTGTGCCTCCCGCGTCTGTGCTTCAGCTTTTTTCAGGTCTAAAAAGCGGGCGTAGGTCTGCTGGAATACCTTCCCGAAACGCATCAAGACCTCATTTTCGTTATCCGTATAGGGAGTTCCGGAGTAATTCTCCATATATAGCCCTACATCTTCCAGCAAAATGGTGGATATTGTGAGGCCCGGACACCCGAAATAATGCGCTCTGGCTGTTTCCGGAATCTCGGGGAGCAGTTCGAAAAGGGATTTGTAGAAGGCATTCTTCTCCTCGAAAGTCAGGAGGTTGGCAAAAAAGTCATCCCCTTTTTCACGGGCTTCGAGGAAACTGTTCCAGTGGGGGGAATCGAAATAGGGAAACACAATCTCAGTCAGGGGGCCGTTGGGATCAGCCAGCCAGATATGCATATCATCCCTGCTTTTGTAGTCCATGATGAAGCCTGCATAGCCTACTTCCAGGCCCAACCCAACCAATTGCTCGAATACGGTCTGGATGACATCCTTCAGGTCTTCGCTGCCGTGCATGGCCATGGACCTTGCGCGAACGCATTCCAGGGCGACTTCGATATCCAGCTGGCGTTGTAACGCCTCAATTGTTTTAAGGTTATGGTCCATAGCAAAGCCGGGAGTCGGCAGGGAGGCACGTATGGTTTATTAATGGTAGTTCCTACCCGTCAGGAACAGATTGGTTATTCCTGCAGGAAGTTACAAAAAAGAAGTAGATCGAACAGT